>JBFGZI010000131.1:0-6521 GCA_041586855.1 Oceanisphaera sp.
GCGTTCAGCCGTCGCTCCAGCAAGGTTTGCAGATAGGTAAAGAACACCACCACCGCCCAGTAGATCAGGGCGACCGCAATAAAAGCCTCGAAAAACTTGAAGCTGCTGGAGGCTTCTTTCTGGGCCGAGGCCATGATTTCGGCCACCCCCAGGGTGAAGGCCAGCGAGGTGCTTTTGATCATGTCGATGAAGTAGTTCATCAGCGAGGGAGTGGCGATGCGCGCCGCCTGGGGCAGTATGATGCGCTTCATGGCCTGAGTGCGGGTCATGCCGATGCTCATGGCCGCTTCCATCTGACTCTTGTGCACACTCAGGATGGCGGCGCGAATCGACTCGGCCATGTAGGCGGCAAAATGCAGGGTCAGGCCGATAACGGCGGCGCTGAAGGCATCGAGGCCGATGAAAATCGGCATGATCTGCGGCAGGCCGTAATACAGCAGAAACAGCTGCACCAGCAGCGGGGTGCCGCGAAAGAAGGAGATGAACAGCTTGGCCAGGGCATTGAGCCCCGGCAGCTCGAAGGTTCTGATCACCGCCAGTCCACCGGCGATGATCAGGGCGAATACAAAGCCCAGCAGCGCCATTTCCATGGTCGTGCCCAGATATCTGAACAGGATCGGAAACAGCGCCAGGGTATAGTCGAGATCGAATTGCATGGTTTATTTACTGGTGATGTCCGCGCCCAGCCATTTCTCCGAAATTTGTGTCAGGGTGCCATCGGCGCGCATCTCGGCCAGGGCCTGGTTCACCTCGGCCAGCAGCGCCTGCTGCTTGGGTGTTTTCACGAAGGGAAAGGCGTTTTCCATGGTGTCGAAGGGCTGACCGGCCAGTTGCAGCGGCAGTCCGGCTTCCTTGATCAGCTGGGCAGAGCCGACTCTGTCCATCACGAAGGCATCGGTACGGCCCAGCGCCACGTCCTGCTCCAGATTGGTCTCGTAGGTGATGATGTTGATTTCGTTGTTGGTGTCGTGCTTGCGCATCAGCTGTTCGAAGTTGGAGCCCAGGTTGACCGCCACCTTCTTGCCTTTCAGATCTTCCAGCCCCTGAATGCTGTCGTTGCCCTTGCGCACCACTATCTGGGCGCCGTCGTATACATAAGGGTCGGCGAAGTCGTACTTTTCGAGCCGCTCCGGGGTAATGGTGATCTGATTGGAAATGGTGTCGATGCGACCGGTTTCCAGCATGCCGAACAGGCCGGAAAAATTGGTGGTCACAAACTCTACCTCGCGGTCGAGGCGCTCACCGATCTCGTTCCATACATCGACTTCAAAGCCCTGTAGCTTGTCCTGCTGCACGAAGGTAAACGGATAGTAGCGACCGGACATGCCGACCTTGACCGCATCGGCTGCCATGGCCGGCGCAAGCAGGGAAGTCGAAAGGGCCAGGACGGCACCCAGCAGCTTGATGGATTTGAACATGAATAACTCTCCTGATGGTCGACGGCATGACCGCAACGGGTGCAGTCATCATCGCTACAGCATAAATGATGAAGGCCTTTTTATACCAGCCAAAGGTAGCATGCCAGTTTTTTACAAATTAGTAACCTGACCGAAACGGGAACGGACAAAAAACATTCGCAAATCGCTGCTTTTGCGACCGCTCAGAAGATTCAGCGGTCCTGGTTCGGCAACAGCCACTGGGTGAAGATGCGGGTGGCGGCCGAAGCATGGCGGTGACTGGGCTCCAGCAGGCACAGATAGCCCTTGCTGGGCATACTGTGGGGCAAGGCCTGTACCAGGGTACCTTCCTGCAGATAGGGTTGCAGCAGTCTGGCCCAGCCGAGGGCAATGCCCTGGCCGGCCAGGGCCGCCTGCATCAGCAGCTGGTAGCTGTTGGTCTTGAGGGTACGGGCGGGAACCTGATAGGGCTCCGTAATAGCCTCAAACCAGTCTTCCCAGGTCAGCCAGTCGTGAAAGTAGTCCTCCAGTTCCAGCAAGGTATGTTCGCGCAGCATCTGTTGCGGGCTGGTAACAGGCCCGGCCTGCTGCAGATAACCGGCGTTACACACGGCAATGACGTCTTCCTGTTCCATGATGCGGGTGATCTGTACGCCGGGCGGTTCCATTTCACCGGGCACCAGATAATAGAGGGCAAGATCGAACTCGCTCAGATCCAGTTGCCGGGGGTCGGCCATGGTCAGAATGCGGATCTCTAGCTGTGGATACAGCTGCTGCAGTTCGGGTAGTTTGCGGGTCAGCCACATGGAGGCGACGGTGGGGCTGGACGCCAGGGTCAGCTGCAGGCTGCCCTGACGCCGGGTCAGGGCGGCGGTGCCGCTGGCCAGCTCTCGCAGCAACCGCTGCACCAGCTGAAAATAACGCTCTCCCGCCGGAGTCAGGGCCACGCCCAGGGCATCGCGGTGAAACAGGGGCCGACCCAGACACTCCTCCAGCCGCTTGATTTGCCGGCTGATGGCGCTCTGGGTCAGGCTGAGTTCGGTCGCCGCCTGGGTGAAGCTCAGGCTGCGCGCCGCCGCTTCAAAGGCCTGCAGACAATTAAGGGGAGGTAGGGGCTTGATCCGTTGGAACATATCAGTTTCCTGCAGCTGTCCTGTACTGAACAAGCCCCTACCTTACTCCCGGCTGGTGCTCAAGGCTACTGGGCAAGCCGTGGAATACGGTACTCCCAGCTCTTGTCGTTGAACAAGTCCCCATCCAGCCAGGCCTGCTGCCGGGCGCTCAGGTAGAAATGCTGCTCGTCGCAGGCCAGGTGTAGCTCGCTCTCCACCCGCACCTCCCAGTCATCCCGGCCGGCGCGGTACAGCCAGTGAATATCGGCCTGGGTGGCGTCGGGATCATAGGGGCGGGTGCGATATTCCTCGGTGGCTTTCTGTTCCACCCAGAGACCGTGATCGAGGAAGCGATAGGTGCCCATGTCGTCTTCCACCCGCACGCAGACTTCGCCGCTGGCCACGTCCTCGCTAATGGTACGTTTGGGGCTGGCCTCGCGCAGAAACTCCATGTTGACCGGCTGAGCGGATTCCGGCTGCTGGAAGGGGTTGTCGATGGCCTCGCCGCGGTATACCGGCAGGGTCAGGCACTGTTTACCGGGCACCAGGCTCAGGGTGGTCAGCTTGGGGCTGGGCCAGAGCAGCGGAAAATGGGCGGTGGCGATGGCGACACGCAGCCGGTGGCCGACGGGTACCTTATAGCCGATATTGTCCAGCTGCACCTCGAAGTCCATCTCTTCGCCCGGCACGGGTGGGGTCAGCTCCGCCTTGTCGTGGCGCAGAGCCAGATTCAGGGTGCCGTAGCTTATCAGGGTGGCACGGCCGTCCGGTGCCACATCGCTGAGGCGTACCGTAACCTGACCGCAATCCTGATTCACAGAGCCTCTGAGTGCCACCCTGGGGTTGCCCAGCAGCGGCAGCGGCTCGCTCAGGGGGGCGCTGTCGAAACACAAAGACAGGGCATCGTCCCGGCGCTGATCGGTCGGGAAGTCGGGACCGAACCAGATGGCGCAGTACTCGCCGCCGTGCACCCCTGTGGTGAGCGGAGAACAGATGCTGGCGGGGGAGGCCAGAGCATGTTCACCCGGCTTGAGGCCGTTGTCGGTCAGGCTGAATGACTGTTGCTCTACCTGGCTGCCGGGCCAGCCGTCGGTCTGTAC
This sequence comes from Oceanisphaera sp., assembly GCA_041586855.1. Taxonomy (GTDB): domain Bacteria; phylum Pseudomonadota; class Gammaproteobacteria; order Enterobacterales; family Aeromonadaceae; genus Oceanimonas. Next base: position 3,610 of record JBFGZI010000131.1, read on the forward strand.
CCAGTCGCCGGGGCGGTAAGCGGTCATGGCGGAAGGCGGCTGGGCCTCCTGCAGGTAGAAGGTGCACTCGGGCTCGTCCATGATGCCGGTGTCTATGCCCTTCAGCCAGTGATCCCACCAGCGCAGGGCTTCCTGCAGAAAGCCGATGGCCGGATCCGGTATGGCGAAGTGGGGATACTTGTGGATCCAGGGGCCGATCAGCGCCTTTTTCGGGCACTTGAGGTGCTCCATCATCCGCACCGGGGTGTTGCGATAGGCATCGCCCCAGCCGCCGACGCAGTATACCGCCGCTTCGATGTCGGAATAATCTTCGCAGATGGAGCCGTGCTGCCAGTAGGCATCGCGGGTGCCGTGCTCGATCCAGGGCTTGGCCAGCAGCGGCATGTTTTCCAGCCGGTGCTTCCACATATCCTGCCAGTCGTCCCCCACCAGACGGGGATCCGGTACGGCGGCGGAAAAGCTCAGCATGGTGGCGGCCCAGCCCATGTTTTCCAGCAGCAGGTTGCCACCCTTGAAGTGCACATCGTCGGCGTAGCGATCGTCGGTGGAGCAGATGGTGATGATGGCCTTCAGCGGCTTGGGCCGGCGCGCCGCCAGCTGCAGGCTGTTGAAGCCACCCCAGGATATGCCCATCATGCCCAGATTGCCGTCGCACCAGGGCTGGCGGCTGATCCAGTCGATGACTTCGAGCGCGTCGTCCTGCTCCTGCTTCAGATATTCATCCAGCATCAGGCCGTCGGACTCGCCGTTGCCGCGAATATCCACCCGTACACAGGCGTAGCCATGGCCAGCCAGATAAGGGTGAGTCAGGGCATCGCGTACCGCGGTGCCGTCTACCTTGCGGTAGGGCAGATATTCCAGGATGGCAGGCACCGGGTTCTGCTCCGCGTCGGCGGGCAGCCAAATCCGGGCCGCCAGCCGAGTACCGTCCTTGAGGGGGATCATCAGGTGCTCTATTTCACGCACCTGACGGGGAAACTCATGCTTGATTTGCATTGGTCGGCATTCCTTCAAATGATGAGGAGTGAGTGTCGCTGGCCGGGGCTGGAGCCGGGCTGGGTGACATGGTCACCAGGGCCGGATTGGACAGCCAGTACCACAGGGAGCCACTGGCCAGCAGGATAATGAACATGGCGGGCAGGCCGCCCAGGTTGGACAGCATCTTGACGCCGTCGAGGCCGACAAAAGACACCATGACCCAGGACACGGTGCCGATCACCGAGCCCCACAGCACCTTGATGCCCAGGCCGCTGTCCAGGTCACTGTCGGCGGTCAGGCCGCGGGTGCAGAGACCACCGATGGCATCGGTGTTGGAATCGGCGGCGGTAACATAGGAAATAAAGGCGATGAACAGCAGCAGCACTATCATGATGTTGCTACCCGGCAGCTGATCGAAGATCCGATACAGCACATGCTCTACCCCTTCGTTGTTGAGTACATCGTTCAGGCCGGCCGCCTGCTGCATGTCCAGATAGATGGCGGTGCCGGAGAAGATGCAGATCCAGACGATGGCGAACAGGGACGGAAACAGCAGGTTGATGCGGATGAACTCACGTACCGTGTAGCCACGGGCGATTTTGCCGAGGAACAGAGCGGTGACCGGAGCCCAGGCAAACCAGACGGCCCAGTAGAAAATGCTCCACCACTGGGGCCAGGGGTCGCTGGCGGCGGCGCCGGTGAACAGGCTGCGGGTAAAGAAGGTATCCAGGTACAGGCCGAGAGATTCGGTGCCCAGGGCGATCATGAAGATGCTGGGGCCGAAGAAGAACATGAAGAGACCGAGGAACAGCAGCAACCAGGCATTCAGCGCCGACATGCGTGCTATGCCTTTTTTCAGGCCGCTGGCGGCGGACAACACGAAGGTGGCCACGATCACCGCTATGATGATGCCGAGGCGCAGCGGAGTGGTTTCACCGCCCAGATACTGACCGGCGCCGCCAGCCAGGGTCAGGGCGCCGGTGCCCAGAGAAGAGGCCATGCCGGCCACCAGGGCATAGAGCGCCACCGCATCGATGAAGGTACCGAAGCGTCGGGTGATGCGGGTGCCCAGCACCGGCTCCAGCATGCTGCCGATGGAGAAACGCTTGCGCTGGTTATAGAAGGCGAGGGCAAACACCAGCGAGGGGATGGTGTAGATGGCGTAGGGGGTAAAGGACCAGTGCAGGAACATGGTGGCCATGGCGAAGCGGGCGGCATCCGGTGAGCCGGCTTCCAGCCCCGCGCTTTCGGGCGGACCGAACAGATGATAGAGCGGCTCGGCGGTAGTCCAGAACAGCACGCCGACCGCCAGGGTGGTGCACAGTGTGATGGAAAACCAGCGCCACTTGGATAGCAAGGGTTCGGCTTGCTCGCCACCGATGCGGATCTTGCCGAGGGGCGAAAAGTAGACCACCACTGCCAGCACCAGCAGATACAGGCTGCCGAGGCTGAACAGCCAGGAAAAATTGTCCAGTATGGCGCTGTTCAGGGATTTGGTGGTGGCCAGAAAGGCATCCAGATTCAGATAGCTGGCGAGCAGGGCGCCCAGCAACAGCAGAAAAGTGGGCCAGAACACTAAGGGTCTGAGGTTGGTCGATGACATCTTATCAATCACTCCGTGATGGGTACTGCGTATCCTTTTGTGCTTTTCTTGGGGGCAGGATAGAACTCCCCCGGTTTATTAACATGGCTTTTCAGTCTGCCTAGGGGCTCGGAATCGCTCAATCAACATCTGGGCATGGGGTCATGATCATTGATCATTGGCAGCATGTGCGGCTTCTTCGATCTGGCGGATCGCATGATCCGCTATGGTGTGAGTAGCTTGTTTATAAATCTAAGGATCCTGTGCATTAAGTAGAAAGTTATTCACAGATGTCAAGGATCATATTTTGCCGGATCGAGACGATCCGGCTAGAGATCCGGCCCCTGGCTCA
>JBFGZI010000132.1:0-6519 GCA_041586855.1 Oceanisphaera sp.
GACGGCTCTGTCACAGTGCGTAACGGCAAGGGCAATAAAGATAGAAAAACCATGTTAAGCCACCGGCTTCACGGCCTGCTGCACCAGCAGATAGAAAGCGCCTTGTCGATCCAGCAAGTAGATAACCTGAAAGGCGTCGGCCCATCGCTACCCTTCGCCCTTGGCAAAAAGTACCCCAATGCATTTCGGCAACCTGCCTGGATGTTTGTTTTTCCGTCGATCAGCCTGTGCAAGCATCCCATCACCGGTGAGGTTTGCCGACACGGATAAAAATCAACCACATTAATCCATCGTTTTAAACAGCGCCCACGCTACCGCCGAACCTTGCAGTCGAACGGGCCTTTTGCGAGCGTATAAATTTGCGTCCTATTCTGACGCAGTCGAAGAATAATTCAATTGAGACCGAACAAAAAAACGGCCCGCTGTGCCGGCCAGGCCCGACAGGTTTTGTGTGGCGGAGACATCTCGCAGGTTTGATACCCCAACCCCTCCCCGGCCCTCCCCTTGCGTTGTGCCCCTGTTACGCCGGTGATAACAAGGTAAAGGGGAGGGAGAAAAACAGCGCGGACCGGCAGTCACTCTGTCATGTTCGGGCACACCGCACCCACCTCGCACCTTGATTTATTATGTAAAATAAAGGGTCATCACGGAAGGGGCGATAAGCCTGCTGTCTGACCGTTCTGTGCTACGAATAATGGATTCCCGCCTTCGCGGGAATGACAAAAAAGACGCGGGGAATGAATAAAGAGGGCACGGGAATGAATAAAGAGGGCGCAGGAATGAATAAAGAGGACGCGGGAATAAATAAAGTGGCGCGGGAATGAATAGCGAGGACATGCGGGTATGACAACAGAGTCACGGCTGTTATTCTGCCTTCTTGTTCTGCCAAACGAGTAGTTGCACAGATACTGACCCGCTGCTACATTTAGAATCACCTTATGTATGTTGGCATAATATTATGTTTACTCCTGCGGCCCGGTTGCGTCACACTTTTTCCGAACTCGAAGCCGCCATGGCGGCGCTGTCCGATCTAATCACCCAAGCGGCCAACACGGCGCCGGTGAACGCCTGCTGTTTTCCCCTGCCCGAGGTGGCCAGCGGCGACGAGCATGAGCCGGTCACGCACATCGAGGTATCCCGGCTCGATGGCGCGGCGGCGATAACGGCCGCGCTGGACGGCTATCGCCAGTGGTTTATCCGCCCCGGCTGCTCGGCCAAGGCCAGCTTTCGCCTGCCGGGTTATCTGGTGCTGCCGGCGGCGCTCAAGCCGGAGCTGCAGGCGCTGACGGAAGAGGTAAACCGGCTAAAGGGCGAGTTTCGGGCCCAGGTGCAGGAGGCCGAGGGCCGCGACCAGAAGTTTGCTCTGGTGCACGACACCCTGCCCGGCCTCATTACCCTGCAGGTCTACCGCCAGCTGGTGCTGCTGCCGCACCCGGTATCGCGGCTGGGCTTTACCTGGGCCAACAAGCAGATCATCCAGAAAATCGACAAGGACAAGCTGGTTAAACAGCTCACCGACGCCCGGCTGTCACCCCCACCGCTGACCGATGCCCAGACCTGGCTGCAATGTGTAGACCGGGAAATCTACGACGTGAAGCGGCTGCCGCCGGGCGTGGAGCTGCGCCTGCGCCGGCCGGTCAAGACCCATCCCATGGTCAATGTACGCTGGCGCGAAGACATCAGTCCGCGCCAGCAACAGGTCAAGGCGCACTTGCCACTGCTGCTGTGTCAGGACGAATTACCGGCGGTCACCGCGCTCGGCAACTACCCGCCGACCACCACCCGCAAGCGCCGGGCCGCCCGCATCACCGATGAGCCGCTTATCCCCCGCCTGCATATCTATCCCTACCGGCCGGAGTAACGATGACGCTCTGTACCTGGGTGGCGCCTGGCGGTTACTGACTGCTGCTTCATCCGTTTTTGCAAAAAACCGGCCAGATTCCGCAGTAAAAGCCGTTTTTTAATGAGGGCGCAAGTGTTATAAATAGGAGCTGTCGCGCTCTGCGACCCGAAGACACTCTTTACTACAAGGATTTAACAAGACTATGTTTGAGAAGGTCACTGCTGCACCGGCCGACCCCATACTGGGCCTGACCGATGCTTTCCGCAAAGATCCCCGCACCGACAAAATCAACCTGGGCGTGGGCATCTATAAAGACGAAGCCGGCCAGACTCCGGTACTGCGCTGCGTGAAAAAAGCCGAAGCCCGCCTGGTGCAAGAGCAAACCACCAAAAACTATCTCAGCATAGAAGGCATCGAGGCCTATGGCCGCGTAGTGCAACAACTGCTGTTTGGCGCCGACTCCACCATTATCGCCAGCCAGCGCGCCCGCACCGCCCAGGCACCGGGTGGTACCGGTGCCCTGCGCATTGCCGGTGAGTTTATCGCCCGCCAGCTCGAGACCAACACCATCTGGATCTCCAACCCCACCTGGGCCAACCACAGAGCCGTGTTTACCGCCGCCGGTCTGGAAGTGAAAGAATACGGCTACTACAACGCCGACGCCAAGGATCTGGACTTTGACGCCATGCTGGCCGACCTGGCCCATGCCAAGGCCGGTGACGTGGTGCTGCTGCACGGTTGCTGCCACAACCCGACCGGTATCGACCCTACCGAAGCCCAGTGGGAACAGCTGGCCAAGCTGTCCGCCGAAAAAGGCTGGCTGCCGCTGTTCGACTTCGCCTACCAGGGTTTTGCCAGGGGCATTGAAGAAGACGCCTACGGCCTGCGGGTGTTTGCCGAGCACAATGAAGAGCTGCTGATTGCCAGCTCCTTCTCCAAGAACTTCGGCATGTACAACGAGCGCGTGGGTGCCTTCACCCTGGTTGCCAAAGACGCCGAGACCGCCAACACCTCGTTCAGCCAGGTGAAAGGCATTATCCGCGCCAACTACTCCAACCCGCCGGCACATGGTGCCAACGTGGTGGCCCTCGTTGCCAACGATCCCGAGCTGTATCAGGACTGGCTGGCGGAGCTGGCCGAAATGCGCGACCGCATTCAGGAAATGCGCACCCTGTTCGTGGAGAAGCTGTCCAGCCGCGGTGTGAACAAGGACTTCAGCTTTATCGCCCGTCAGAACGGCATGTTTTCTTTCTCCGGTCTGAACAAGGAGCAAGTCGCTCGTCTGAAGGACGAGTTCGGCATCTACATCGTCGGCTCCGGCCGTATCAGCGTAGCCGGTATCACCAAGTCGAACATCGACGCCCTGTGTGACGCCATCGCCGCCATCGTCTGATAACTCATGGTCTGATAGCCAGCACAGACCAAAAGGCCCCGCATTGCGGGGCCTTTTTCGTTTAATGGAAACGGTATGGCAGACGCCTGGATCCATTGCTGGAGCAGGGTCGAAAACTGTCGTAGTATCAGGCACTCACTGGTAGCATTCCGGAGGTATAAACCTCATTGGCCGACCCCTCATTGCCTGAAGAAAAATTGCCTGAGAAAAACAGTACCGACTCGGCATCCACCGCTCATCAACACGCTCGGCCCACAGTGTCGCGGCGGCGCCTGCGTGTCTGCCACGAATGCGACCTGTTGCTGACGTTGCCATCGCTCAAACCCGGTGAAAAAGCCGACTGTCCGCGCTGCGGCCATACCCTGGTTCGCCGGCACACCAATCCGGCCGAACGCAGCCTGGCGCTGGCGGTTGCTACCCTGATCACCCTGGCCTTGTCGGTGGCTTTTCCCTTTATCAGCTTCGATATCAGCGGCATCGGCAACCGCATCGAGCTGACCGAAACCGCTTCTACCCTCATTGGCCAACACCAGCCTCTGGTGGCCCTGTGCGTGCTGCTGACGGTGATAGTGCTGCCTACCATCTACTTGCTGAGCCTGCTCTGGCTGTGCCTGGGACTGATATTGCAACATCCCCTGCCCCGCAGCCGACAGGTAGCCCGCACCCTGCGCCATGTAACGCCCTGGATGATGGCGGATGTGTTTGTGATTGGCACCCTGGTCAGCCTTATCAAGATCATGGGCATGGCCCACGTCGAGCTGGGGCTGTCATTCTGGTCCTTCTGTGTCTATGCGCTGCTGCTGCTGCTGACCACCCAGTCGGTGGACAGCGACTGGGTCTGGTTTTCGCTCGAGCGGGAATCCCAGGCTCCCGCCGGCGCCAGGATTGGCTTTGCCGCCTCCGAGCAGGGTCTGGCCGGCTGCCACACCTGCGGCCTGGTCAATCGGCTGCCGGAAAGCGGCAAGGGCCGCTGCCGACGCTGTCACGAGCCGCTACACCCTTATCATCCCGGTAACCAGGTCACCCTGGCCCTGCTGGCGGCCTCTGTGGTGATGTACCTGCCAGCCAATCTCTATCCCATCATGATCACCACCTCGCTCGGTGATACCACGCCTTCGACCATCATCGGCGGCGTGCTGCTGTTTCTCCAGGACGGCGACTTTCCCATCGCCATGATCATCTTTGTTGCCAGCGTACTGGTGCCGGTCAGTAAGATGCTGGCTCTGCTGTGGCTCTGTTATGTGGTACGCCAGCAACAACGGCCTCTAAGTCGTCTGAGCCGCATTCGCCTCTATCGTATTACCGAATTTATCGGCCGCTGGTCCATGGTGGACGTGTTCGTGGTCGCCATTCTGGTGGCCCTGATCCGCAACGGCTCCATTATGTCCATCGAGCCCGGTGCCGGTGCCCTGGCCTTTACCACTGTAGTGGTGCTGACCATGCTGGCGGCCATGATGTTCGACCCGCGCAGCATCTGGCAGGGCGCAGGTCCATCCGTACACCCAGACTTATCTTCTACCGGACCTCAGCGTCCATCCAAGGAATCTTCTCATGTCTGACCCCCAGCGCGCCGAGCGACGGCCCCAGCGTTCTCTCTCTCCTATCTGGATAGTGCCCCTGGTGGCCCTGCTGATTGGCGCCTGGATGATTTACGACAACCTGAGCAAACTGGGCCCTTCCATCACCCTGATCATGGACAACGCCGAAGGCATAGAAGCGGGCAAGACCCTGATCAAGACCCGCAATGTGGAAGTGGGCCGGGTAGAACAAGTCAGGCTGTCGGACGATCTCGAACATGCGGAGATCACCGCCCGCATGAGCCCCCAGGCTGAAGATATGCTCAACGAGGACACCCGGTTCTGGGTGGTCAAGCCCCGAATCGGTCGCGAGGGCGTCAGCGGCCTGGGCACAGTGCTGTCCGGGGCCTACATTCAGCTGCTACCCGGTAGCAGCGAGGTGTCGAAAGAGATATTCGACGTGCTGGAGCAACCACCGGTGGCGCCGCCCGATGCCGAAGGCTTGCGCATCAATCTGATAAGCCAGGTGGGGAATTCCATTTCCACCGGTGATCCTGTGACCTATCAGGGGTATACGGTCGGTCGGGTGGAAGACAGCCATTTCGATCCGGAAAAGCGGGAAATGCGCCATCGGCTCTATATTCAGTCCCCCTACGAGGTACTGGTCACCAGCACCACGCGTTTCTGGACCGCCTCCGGTGTGGATGTACGGCTGGACTCCGAAGGGTTCAAGGTGAATGTCGCCTCCTTGGAATCACTGATCGGCGGCGGTATCACCTTCGGCGTCCCCGAAAATGCCTCCATGGGCCGCCAGGCCAAGGAAGGCGCCAACTACGTGCTGTTCAACGATGAAGACAGCGCCAAGGAAGGCCGCTACGGCCAGTATCTGGAATATGTGATGCTGGTGGACGACACGGTACGTGGCCTGAGCCCCGGCGCCCCGGTGGAATATAGAGGGGTACGCATCGGTACCGTGGTCAGCGTGCCCTGGAACTTTACCGCCCCCCAACCCGACTCACTCAGCCGCTTCGCCATTCCGGTACTGATCCGCATCGAGCCCCAGCGTTTCGACGACACCGAGCAGGACGTGGACACAGAGCAGTGGCAACAGCGGCTGGAACGCATGTTTGACCACGGTCTGCGCGCCTCGCTCAAGGCCGGCAACCTGCTCACCGGCGCCCTGTTCGTGGATCTCAACTTCTATAAAGAGGCGGTCCCCTTCCAGCGCATGACCTTTGTAGAAAAACAGGTGTTTCCCACCACCTCCGGCGGCTTCGCCCAGATTGAACAGAAGGTGTCCAACCTGCTGGACAAGCTGAACAACCTGCAGATTGAGCCGGTGTTGAACACCCTCAACCAGACGCTGGCCAGCACCCAGAAAACCATGGACAAGGTCAACGGCATTGCCACCTCGGTGGATGCGCTGCTGGCGGATCCGGCCACCGGCCAGCTGCCGGAAAGCGTGAACAGCACCATGCGCCAGCTGCGCGATACCCTGCAAGGCTTTGCCCCCGACTCTCAGGGCTACAACGAGCTGACCCAGACCCTGTCGCGGCTGGAAAAACTGATGCGGGATCTGCAGCCGGTGGTACGCACCCTGAGCGATCAGCCCAACGCCCTGATCTTTGACAAGAAATTCACCGAAGACCCACAACCGAGGGCCAAAAAATGAAAATAACCCTCCGCGCCCGGCCGGCATTACTGCCCGGCCTGGTACTCAGCCTGCTGCTGGGTCTGAGTGGATGCGCCGGCAGCGATCCCGGCCC
>JBFGZI010000133.1:0-6493 GCA_041586855.1 Oceanisphaera sp.
GAGGTTGCTGCCGAACTGCTGTGCGGGGAGGGGGCGCTGGTCGAACTGGCCGAAGGCGGTATCGAAGGAGTCGGCAAGGTGGTCGAGGACCCAACGGCGTTTGATATGGTGTTGATGGACATGCAGATGCCCGATATCGACGGCCTGGAAGCCACCCGGCGTATTCGGGCTCATGTCTTGTGCCGGGAGCTGCCGATACTGGCGATGACGGCCAACGTCACCACGGCGGATCAACTTGCCTGCCTGGAGGCGGGCATGAATGCGCACATCGCCAAACCGGTGGACATAGAGCAATTGGTGGCCGTGCTGCTGTCGTTTAGCGCCAACACCGGTGTACAGAGGATAAACACGCCGCTTGAGCGACAGACCGGCTCAGGTGAGAATGTCGACGCTATTATCCGCCGCTTTGGCGGTAATGTGGCTCTGTATCATCGGTTGCTGAAGGAATTCGAAGCTGATGCCGCCGCCTTGTTTGATGAGCTGGAAGGACATGCCCGGGAGCGGAACCGAGAGGCGACGGCAGCGACGCTGCATACCTTCAGAGGAGTGGCGGGCACCATGGGAATGGCGGCCTTTTCCGCCCGGCTGTCGGTGCTGGAGCAGCAGCTCGGGGAGCAGGTATTCGTTCTGCTGGATAACGCCGGTTTGTCTGCATTGAAAGAACAGCTGGCGCAGGAACGGGTGGCCTTGCTTGAGGCCATTGCCATGCCGGAGACAATCACCGAGCCGGTGTCTGACGCCGAGGCGACGCCTGAGACCCGGGAAGCGGCGGGCGAGTGCATCAAGGAACAACTCGAACAGCTGCTGGCGCTGCTGGAGGCGGGCAATATGGATGCCATCGACTACTTTGAACGGCTGCCAGCCGTGGTTCCAGCATCATTGAGTGTGCTTCGGGAAACGCTGGCGACCGAGATCCAGAATCTTGATTTTACTGTTGCGAGCAGTACGGTTCGCGACCTGTTGGAGACGTTATGAATTTGGAGCAGTTGCTGGAGGCCTTCCCGCACCCGGTAGGCCCGCTGCGCATTCTTATCGTGGACGATAAACCGGTGAACATCCGGGTTTTACATGAGGTGTTTCGAGGACAGTTTGAAGTGCTGATGGCAACCGGTGGTGAGCAGGCGATAAGCCTCTGTCGGGAGCAGCGTCCGGACATCATACTGCTGGACGTGGTTATGCCGGGGATCAGCGGCCATGAAGTGTGCCGCCGGCTGAAGGCCGATCCGGACACCCGGGATATTCCGGTTATTTTCGTGACTTCCCAGAGTCAGGATGACGACGAAGCACTGGGATTTGCAATCGGCGCGGTAGACTTTATTACCAAGCCGATCAATCCGGTGATCGTCTCGGCTCGAGTTCGCATCCATTTGACGCTGAAACTGCAAAGTGATTTGTTGCGATCCATTGCCATGATCGATGGCCTTACCCAGGTGGCCAACCGCCGAAAATTTGATGAAGCGCTGGCAGTCAGCTGGCGTAACTGTCTGCGTGAAGGACGTCCGCTGTCGCTGGTGCTGCTGGATCTGGACTCTTTCAAGCAATTCAACGACAGATACGGGCATCAGCAGGGAGATTTATGTCTGATTGCGGTGGCGGAGGCGTTAAACCAGTCTGTTCGGCGACCGCTCGATCTGGTGGCCCGTTATGGTGGCGAGGAGTTTGTCTGTATTCTTCCCGATACCGATTGCCGGGGTGCCACCCAGCGTGCGGAGGTGATGCGAGAAGCGGTCAAGGCGCTGCAGATAGAACACCAGGACTCGGCCGCGGGGCCATTTGTTTCCATCAGCCTCGGCATTGCCACTCAAATACCCGACGCAGACTCCAGCCCCGAGGCCTTGCTGGCGGCGGCCGACCGGCAACTGTATCGGGCCAAACAAGAGGGGCGGGATCGGGTCTGCGCCATCGATCTTGCCTCGCTGCCGCCAGGAGATGCGAGAAGCCAGACATATCAATAACCTATCTTTGAGTTTGCTGGTGCTTTCGACGGTTTTTGCAATACTGTGAAGAACAGTGCCCACAGACAAGGATGGTTATGAGCATGGATACCGACAAGCTGCCGCTGGAAATGCTGTATCACAGGGCTGAACATCAGCCCGAAGACGTCTATCTGCGCCAGCCAAAAGACGGCCACTGGCATCAATACAGCTGGTCGCAGGTACTGGATCAGGCTTCTCGTCTGGTGGCGGGCCTGAATGCCCTGGGGCTGGCACCCGGCGACAAAGTGGCCTTGCTGTCCAAAAACTGTGCCGAATGGTTTATCTGCGATTTTGCCCTGCAGATGGGCGGCTTTGTCAGCGTACCCATCTATCCCACCGCCGGTGTCGACACGGTGCGTTATGTACTGGAGCACAGCGAGAGCCGGGCCATTATTACCGGCAAGCTGGACGAGCCTGAGGTGCAGGAGCCGGGAATCCCCGAAGGTATTCTCCGTATTGCCATGCCGTATCCGTCCACCATGCACACCCAGCACCACTGGGACAGCCTGCTGGCACACGAGCCCATAGCGCGGCCGCCGGTGCCAGAGCCGGATCGACTGATGACGCTGGTCTATACCTCGGGCAGCACCGGCCATCCCAAGGGGGTGATGATCGACTTTGGTGGTTATGCGGCGGCCTGCCAGGGCATAGTGGACACAGTGGGGCTGAACAGCGAAGATCGCGCCTTTTCCTATCTACCGCTGTCGCACATTACCGAACGGGTCTATGTGCTGGGGGCCAGCCTCTATGGCGGGGGGCAGGTCGGCTTTGCCCAGAGTCTGGACAGCTTCATCGAGGACGTGAAAACCATCTCGCCCACGGTATTTATCTCGGTGCCCCGGCTATGGACCAACTTTCGCAGCGGCATACTGGCCAGGCTGCCCCAGAAAAAACTGAATATTCTGCTGAAAATTCCGTTTATCTCGGGGCTGGTCAAAAAGAAGATTCGCGCCGGTCTGGGCCTGAGCGCCGCCCGTATTCTGGGCTGTGGCTCGGCCCCGGTATCGCCGTCACTGTTGCGCTGGTATGAGCGGCTGGACATGCCGATTACCGAAGCCTGGGGCATGACCGAAAACCTCGCCTATTCCACCCTTAACTATCCCTATCGTTCCGACAAGGTAGGGTCCGTGGGTAAACCCGGCGTTCATGTCGACATTCGCATTGCCGACAGCGGCGAAATACTCTGTCGCTGTCCGGGTATGATGCGAGGCTATTACAAGCAGGAAGAGGCGACCCGAAACACCCTGCAGGATAGCTGGTTACACACCGGCGACCAGGGAGCGATCGACGATGACGGCTATCTCACCATCACGGGGCGGATGAAGGATGCCTTCAAAACCGCCAAGGGAAAATACGTGCTGCCGGTACCGATAGAGACGATGTTGACCGAGAACGCCTTGATCGAGCAGGCCTGTGTCATCGGCAGCGGTCAGGCGCAGCCGTTAGCCCTGGTGCAGTTGGCGGAGGGCACCGACTTGCATCATAAAGGACCCATTGCCGATCAACTGAATGCCACGCTGGATGATATCAACCGGCGGCTGGAATCGCATCAGCGGCTGGGCGGCATTATGGTAATGGCGTCACCCTGGACCATAGAAAACAACATCATGACCCCCACGCTCAAGATCAAACGCCATCAGCTGGAGCAGCAATATGCGGATCTGGAACAGCGGTGGCCGCAGGGACGTGTCATTCTGTGGGAGCAGTATCTGTCTGAAGCCAAGTGATTATTGCAAAAATGAAATAATCGCATTTTTCGTTTTACGTAATCACGGCTAATTCCGATGTAAAAGCTATGTTACCTTCTTGAACAGAATACAGATTGATATCTTTTGTTAGTGGAATCGGGCAGAGGGAAGCTGCCCATTTTTTTTGCCTGCCGTTTATCCTTCTTCGTTTTTTCCCTGCCGATGTCTGACCCAGGTTGACGCCAGCCGCTGCCGCATATGCCTGTCGATAAACTCGATAAAGGTATTGATCCGCACCGGCGCCAGTTCCCGGTTGTGATACACCATATGAAAGGGTCGCTTGCCGCCCAGCCAGCCGGGTAGCACAGGGCACAGCAGTCCCGCATCCACATGATGTGCCACATAATGTTTGGGCACGTTGACGATACCCAATCCCTGGATGGCGACCTTGACCGCCGATTGCATCTGGTTGACCGACAGTCGGGCTACCGGCTTCAGATGAAAGCGGCGACTGTCTTCATGGGTCAGCTGCCAGTTGCGGTGCGGCCAGCACTGGATGATATGGTGTTGATCCAGCGCCTCCGGCTCCTGCGGCATGCCCTCGAGTTCCAGATAGCGGGGCGAGGCGAAAAGGCCGTAATGTACCTCGCCCAGCCGACGGGCCCGCAGGCTGGAGTCCGGCAGCTCGCCGCTGAAAAACACCACATCCAGATCCGTATCCAGCAGGCTGGTATAGTCGTTGCTTTGCAGCAGATCGATGCGTATTTCCGGATATTGAAGGCAGAAGTCGGTAATGCCGTCGATCAGGAAGGTGTTGGAAATAGCGATGGGGGCGGCCACCTTGATAAGTCCGCTCATGCGCTGGCGCTGGCCCTGAATATCGCCTGTCACCTGCTCCATCTCGGTCAGCAGCGGGTTGAGTCGTTCATAGTAGCGCCGACCTTCTTCGGTCAGTTGCAGTTTGCGGGTGGTGCGGCTCAGCAACTTGCAGCCCAGCGACTGCTCCAGAGCCGAAATACGTCGGCTGAGGGTGGCGGTGGGCATGGCCAGCTGGCTGGCCGCATGGGAAAAGCCGCCTTGCTGTACCACCTTGATAAACAGGTAAAACGAATCCAGATGTTTCATGACCTTGTCTGTGTTGGTAATTGTGGTTGGTAATGGTGCTTGTTTCTGGAGTGGCCGGTCAGATGACGGGCTGCAGATAGCGACGCAGCAGGGTGATAAACTCGGGCGCTTCCCGGTCCAGACAGGACTCGTGTACCAGCAGATCATAGCCATAGAGCTCGCGCAGATGGGTCATGCGGTTACCCAGCATGGCGGTCAGCCCCTGATAGTCGTGGCCGCCGGCCGAGCGATAGTGACTGTTTTCCACCAGCCAGTCTTGCAGGTGATGGCGGCTGATGGCGCCATGGCGCAGGGCCATGGCCAGCAGGGGCCTTTGTTCGGTCAGCAGATGCACCACCAGCCGTGGGTTCATCAGTGGCAGAAATTCGTCATAATCGCGGATTTTAATGCCGATGTAGGGTAAATCGACCAGATCCAGCCCGCTCTGCAGCCGGGGTTGATCCACCCGTATGATATTGCTCCAGTGCAGGCTCCAGCCGCCAATCTTGTGATGAAAATGCAGGGTGTCGGCACTCAGAGAAAAACTGTACACCGGCTCGCGCAGCTTGAGAATACCGAGCACCGTCATCACCAGGCCGGCCATAAACAGAAAAATCACTGCCAGCCTGCCACGTTCGTCCAGCCAGTAGCCGACCAGCAGCAGGATCAGCATAACGGCCAGGCCCGCCAGGGTCAGCGCCAGTCCGTTGCGGCGCGACATAGGTTCTATGTGTTGTGTTTCCCGCACCCTGCCTCCCATTTAGTGCGCGATTCCTTTAAGGTGATGATACACACAGACCGAGTGCAAGAGGTAACAATGTCAGCCGCCATCGAGGTGATGCGTCATCACCGTTCTATCCGTAAATTTACCGAACAAGCCCTGAATGCAGAACAGCTTGAGGCGATAATGGCGTCGGCCCAGGCGGCCTCCAGTTCGAGCTTTTTACAGGCATCCATGGTGATCCGGGTGACGGATCCCGAGTTGAGAGCAAGGGTGATGGCCCTGTGCGGTAACCAGCCTTACATCGGCGGCGCCGCCGAATTCTGGGTCTTTTGTGCCGATTTTCATCGTCACTTGCAGTGGGTGCCCGAGGCCAGAACCGGCTTTGCCGAGCAGCTGCTGATCGGGGCCATCGACACCGCGCTGATGGGGCAGAATGCCCTGACGGCGGCGGAGTCACTGGGGCTGGGTGGCGTCTTCATCGGCGCGGTGCGCAACCAGCCCTTTGAGCTCTGCGATCTGCTGGATCTGCCCAAGGGGGTGATACCGCTGTTCGGACTCTGCCTCGGGTATCCGGCGCAGGATCCCGAGCCCAAGCCCCGGCTGCCGGCCAGCCTGATGTTTTGTGAAAACCGTTATCCGGCGCGTTTCGACGAGGACCAGATGCAGACCTATGACGAGCAGGTACAGCACTATTACCGCACTCGCACCGGTGGCAACAAGGACATGAGCTGGACCGGGCAGATAGGGGAGACTCTGGCCAAAGAGGCGCGCCCTTTCATGCTGGAATTTTTGCACCGCCAGGGCTTCTGTGTGCGGTGAGATCATTGTGAGGGGTGAGGGGAAAGACGAAGCTTCACGCCTCATCCCTTATTTCAGTGTCACGTCAGGTTTTGTCCGATAGCTTGATCACCAGCAAATCACAGCCGTTGATATCGAGAAAACCGGTCGAGTGAGAAAACAGGTGGCCAAGAAAGGGACGTTCAAGCTGGCGCCCGCAAATC
>JBFGZI010000134.1:0-6427 GCA_041586855.1 Oceanisphaera sp.
GAGTGCCTGGCCCTTCTCCAGCCCCGCTATAGTTAGCCCGATGCTCAACGGGAGAACGCCATGCGCACCTTATTGCTGTTACTGACCCTGCTGGCCACGCCGCTGGCCGCCGACGAATACCGCATTCAGACCCTGGCCGACGGGCTGCAGCACCCCTGGGGGCTGGTGGAGCTGCCCACTGGCGAGCTGCTGATCGGCGAGCGTCGAGGCCGCTTGCTGCGCCTGAATGCCGACGGCAGCCGTACCGCTATCGACGGGCTGCCGGAAATCGCCGACGGCGGCCAGGGCGGTTTGCTCGATCTGGCGCTGCACCCGGACTTTACCGACAACCTCTGGCTGTATTTCAGTTACAGCCAACCGGGCCCCGGTGGCGCCGGCACCGCCGTGGCCCGGGCGAAATTGACCGGCAACCGGCTGATCGAACAAGAGGTGATATTCGAGCAATATCCCAAAACCTCGGGCAGCGCCCATTTTGGCTCCCGCCTGGTCTTCGACCCTCAGGGTTATCTGTTCATTACTACCGGCGAACGTTATCACTCCCGGGATATGGCCCAGCAGCTCGACAATCATCTCGGCAAAATCATCCGGCTGCATGACGACGGCAGCGTGCCCAAAGACAATCCCTTTGTCGACCGGCCCTATGCCCTGCCCGCCATCTGGAGTTATGGCCATCGCAACATACAGGGGGCCGCCATTCATCCCGGCAGCGGCGTGCTCTGGGCCCAGGAACATGGCCCTCGCGGGGGTGATGAAGTGAATATTATCAAGGCCGGTGCCAACTACGGCTGGCCGGTAGTGACCTTCGGCCAGGAATACAGCGGTGGTGCCATCGGCCAGGGGACTCACCATCCGGACATGGCAGACCCGACCTGGGTCTGGGTGCCTTCTATTGCCCCCTCCGGCATGCTGTTCTATACCGGTAGCCAGTTCCCCCAGTGGCAAGACTCGCTCTTTATCGGTGCGCTCAAAGGCCGCAAGCTGGTGCGACTCACGCTGGACGGCGAGCAGGTAACGCAAGAGCAGCACCTGCTCACCGAGCTTGGCAGCCGGATCCGCACCCTGGTGCAGGCTCGCGACGGCGGCATCTATGTGCTTACCGATGAAAGCAACGGCAAATTGCTCAAACTGATGGCGCCGGCGGCGCCTCGGGGCTGATTTTCTTGTTCAAATGCGTTAATCTTTAACAACTGTATTTTATTTAAATTACCTTTGTGAACAAAAAGGAATACATAATGAGTCAGAAAATCTGGAACGTGTACCTGTCCGGCGAAATTCACAGCGACTGGCGTGAGCGCATTATCGAAGGTGCCAAGGCCCAGGGCCTGGCCGTGGAGTTCAACTCGGCGGTGACCGATCACGATGCCAGCGACATGGTGGGTGTGAACATTCTGGGCAGCGAAGAAGATAACTTCTGGCGCGACCGCAAGGCCTCCGGTATCAACAGCATCCGCACCTCTACCCACATCAAGCAGGCCGATGTAGTAGTGGTTCGTTTCGGACCCAAATACAAGCAGTGGAACGCCGCTTTCGACGCCGGTTTTGCCGTGGCCTCCGGCAAGCCCATCATCACCCTGCACGACGCCGAGCACGACCATGCCCTGAAGGAAGTGGACGAAGCCGCCAAGGCCACCTGCCGCCATCCGGAACAGGTAGTGGAAATTCTGTCTTACCTGTTGTCCTGATGCCGGATCCCCCGCTTTGGCGGGGGATGTCTTTATTGCTGTGCCGGGTTCTGTCGGCTCAGACCCTTCCCGCCCGGATGCTCCGGCCGCTTCTGTTTTACACTTGAGCCTGTAATACGCAGAAGGTTTTGAGATCATGAACAACCGGATAATCGCATTCTTGCCGAGTCTGTTGCTGAGCCTGGCGATGCCGTTGATGGCCGCTGAACCGGTGTGGATAGATGTGAGCAGCTCTGAAGAGTACGCCCGGGAACATCTGGCCGATGCCATTCATATTCCCCATACCCGCATCGCCCAGAGCGTAACCGCCCGCTACCCGGACAAAAATACACCACTGAATCTGTATGACAGGGGCGGTGACCGTGCGCAGCAGGCAAGCGAAGCCCTGCAGGCACTGGGTTATCTGCAGGTGACCAATAAAGGTGGGCTGCATGATATCGAGGCCGCCGGTCTGGCCACCCGACAGACCGACACGCTACCGGAGCTAATCCAGACAACTCCCCTCACACTTGAACCCGCCTCGTACACGGAAACAGCGCCGGCACACTGACCCTGCAGGCAGATAGAAACGGCAGGCCCGGCTTTAGCCGGGCGGTGATTTGCCGTTGCCCGATTGCCCCACTAAAGTGGAGCCTACAAAAGAGCTTGCAGAAGAATCTGCAGAGGTCACCTGTAGGCTTGGCTTTAGCCGGGCGGTGTTTTCCGTTGTCCGATTGCCCCACTAAAGTGGGGCCTACAAGGGGGCCTACAAAAGAGCCCACAACGGGATCAGACCTTGTCGATGTCGTGTTCACGCAGGCCCACCTTGAGTACCCGGTCGCCGTCTATGTCGGCCACGGTCCACACCATGTCGTAACGCATGAAGTGATCCCCCACCACAGGATGACCATTGCTGTGGGCCAGCATGAAGTCGCCCAGGTTCAAATCGGCTTCGCTCTCGTCCACATCCACGCCGTACATCAGCGCCACGTCGCCCATGCGTGCATCCGCATCCAGAATGAAATCACCGAAGAAAGCCCGCGCCTTGCTGCGCGCCGCGTCCAGATCGCCGCCAAACATGTTGTTCAGGGTTTTGAGGTGATTGCTGCGACCGATAACACAAAGCACATCCTGCAGCGCCAGCCGGGTGCTGCCCGAGGCCGGCAGCAGGTTTTCGCCCCGAAAAACCGCCGCCACCCGGCAATGAGGCGGAAAGGTGAGCTGACGCACCACAACACCGTCTATGGCCTCGCTGCTGACCGTATAGAGGAACATCTCGAAGTCGTCTTCCTGAAAAATACCCAGCATGGAGCGACGCCGGGGAGCCGGCTCCGGCGGCACTTCCACATCCAGCAGACGGGCCATCTGCGGCAGGGTCGAGCCCTGCACCAGCAGCGAAATCAGCACCACGAAAAAGGCCACGTTAAAGATCATGGACCCTTCCGGTATGCCCGCCATCAAGGGGAAAATAGCCAGCACAATCGGCACGGCACCGCGCAGCCCCACCCAGGAGATAAAGCCGAGTTCACGCACATTGAAACGGAAAAAAGGCACCAGAGATACCAACACCGCCAACGGCCGGGCAATAAAAATCAGCGCCAGCGCGATCAGGCTGGCGGGCAGCGCCATGGCCCACATGTCGGCAGGCGAAATCAGCAGCCCCAGCACCAGAAACAGCCCTATCTGACTGAGCCAGGCCAGACCGTCGAACACCGGCAGAATCGACTCCATGTGCCGGAGGCGCGAGTTACCCACCACCAGCCCCGCCAGATATACCGCCAAAAAGCCACTGCCGGCCAGCAGCGCCGTTAGCGCAAACAGCGCCAGGCCAAAGCCGGTGACCAGAATGGGATACAGGCCCGAAGCCAGCCCGATACGTTTGATCAGCTGTACCAGTAAAATGCCCCCCAGCACCCCGGCAATGGCCCCGATGCCGAACTGGCTCAACAGAAACAGCAGGGTGTCACCGGCGCCGTTCATCTCGCCGGTGATCAGACCAATCAGGGTCAGGGTCAGAAAAATCGCCATGGGATCGTTGGTACCCGACTCGATTTCGAGCGAGGCCCCTACCCGCTGGTTAAGGTGCATGCCCCTGCCGCCGAGCAGCGAAAACACCGCCGCCGCATCGGTCGAGCCGACAATGGAGCCCAGCAGCAGGCCATGCATCCAGCTTAAATCCAGAATATACACCGCCAGCAGGCCGGTAATACCGCTGGTGATCAATACCCCCAGGGTGGCCAGACTGAGCGCCGGCTTCAGCCCCACCCGAAAGGTCTCCATGCGGGTACGCATACCGCCGTCCAGCAGTATGATGGCCAGCGCCAGGTTACCGACGGTATAGGCCACCGAATAGCTTTCAAACTCGATGCCGCCCGGCCCGCTTTCACCGGCCAGCATGCCGATCAATAGAAAGATAAGCAGAATGGGAATGCCGGAGCGCGCCGATAACAGGGTGGCCAGCACGCTTAAACACAGCAAAACCCCGGTCAGCAGAAAAAGATGCTCAATATTATCCAATTAGTGAATTCCGACAGGGTTTTAGATGCAACTGTTATATCACAAACGAGACCATTCGTTGATAATGAATTTTTAACTAAATATAGACAATATATATTCAAAATAAGCCTGAATCATCGCCTTTTTCTCATCACATCCGCGTTTTCAATCCGGTTTCACACAACCAGAAGGCATCAACCTCCGGTTACACCCCAGTGAATAAAAATTCCATAAAAAGACTCACATGAGTTATTTTAGCCGGCAAAGAAGCCGTTACCACGATTAAAATATCGACTAACGTGCATATTTTACTATTAAAACGGCATTATCCGGTTGCGAGAGCGCCCCGGCTTCTTTAAAGTCCCGCGTCTGTTTTTACTTCTCAATCTTCGCCCCCTGGCGTAGATGCTGTTCAGGAAGAAACCGCTAATGGAACCAACCCATATCAGCTCGCTGATCCCCATTGCCATCACCCTGTTGCTCGCCCTGGGCACCCGCAACGTGGTGATTGGTCTTTTTGCCGGTGTCGCCAGCGGCGTGGTGATGCTGAACGACTGGCGCCACCCGCTCGACAACTTCGGCATTCTGGTCAAGGACCACCTGGTGGGCCAGCTGACCGACAGCTACAACGCCGGCGTGCTGGTACTGCTGGTGTTTATCGGCGGCTTTGTGGCGCTGATGGAACAATCTGGTGGCGGCCAGGCCTTTGCCCGCAGGGTCACCCACTGGATCAGCACCAAGTGCCGGGCCCAGGTGGCGGCCTGGCTGGGCGGCATCGTCATCTTCTTTTCCGATCTGGGCACGCCCCTGATTGTCGGCCCCGTGTTCCGGCCGATGTTCGACAAACTCAAGCTGTCGCGCCAGAAGCTGGCCTTCATCATCGACTCCACCGCCTCGCCGGTGGCGATTCTGGTGCCCTTTATCGGTTGGGGCGTGTACATCATGGGCCTGCTGCAAAAGGAATTTAACGCCCTTGCACTGCCGCTGACCGACTGGGAAGCCTTTATTGCCGCCATTCCGTTCCAGTTCTACGCCGTGCTGGCGGTGGCCATAGTGCCGCTGATTGCCTTCAAGAAGCTGGACTTCGGCCCCATGGCCGAGGCCGAACGCGCCGCCGTGCGAGGCGAGCTGGCTACCGGCCCGCAGGAGCAGCAGAGCCTGTTCAACCACGACAACGCCCGCGCCTCCTTCGTGTGGGCGCCGCTGCTGGTGATGGCCGGCGTACTGGCCGCCATGCTGGGCCCCCTGGGCTTCCCGTTTGAAAAAGTGCCGGGCTCCGTGTTTCGCGCGGCACTCTCCAGCGCCTACTTCATGGCAGCCATGACCCTGATCACCCTGATGGCCTGCTACGGCGTTCGCCGGGTAACCGACGGCATCGCCGTGTACCTCAAGGGCATGAGCAACATGATGCAGGTGGCCATAGTGCTGATCCTGGCCTGGACCCTGAGCAGCGTAGGCAAGGATCTGGGCGCCGCCGCCTACATCGCCGAGCAGGCTCAGGCCGGCTTCCCCGCCTGGCTGGTCCCCGCTGTCGCGTTTTTGCTGTCGGCGGTGATTTCCTTCGCCACCGGCTCGTCCTGGGGTACCTTCGCCATCATGATCCCCCTGGTGATCCCCACCGCCGTGGCCATAGACGCCCCCCTGTATGCCTGCATCGGTGCCGTGCTCTCGGGCGGCCTGTTCGGCGACCACTGCTCGCCGATTTCGGAAACCACCATACTGTCGTCCACCGGTTCGGGCTGTGATCAGTTTGAACACTTCCGCACCCAGCTGCCCTACGCCCTGCTCAACGGCAGTATCGCCCTGGCCGGCTTTGTGGTGGCCGGCTGGGTACAAAGCCCACTGGTGCTGCTGGCCGCCATCGCCACCCAGATTGTTCTGGTCGTCTTGCTGTCCCGGTTGCAGAGCAGTCGCCTGCAGGCACAAACCGCCTGATGTAATAAGGCCGTATCTTAGTCACAATCCTCAACATGGAAGAGGCACTCTGTTGCCTCTTTATTCCACCTTGATTCATGTCCAAGAGCCAGGGTGATAAGGGCAAGCCGCCACTCTGTGCCGGCATTCCCTACCTTCCGAACCTCGTTATAACTGGATCTTCAGGCAGCACCACGCTGCCAGTTGACGGTATATCTCCCTCCTGCTATGCCTAAAACACTGTGGAGAAAGAGCATTCATCGTCCCGATGGACGCAGACAGTACCCCGGTAAGGAGCAAACCATGAACCGCCTGGTTCCTCTTCCTCGTATTACGCTGGGCCTTGTGCTCGGTGC
>JBFGZI010000135.1:0-6412 GCA_041586855.1 Oceanisphaera sp.
CGCAGATGGAACACGGCCAGGCGAGCGGCCAGATACTGGTAATCCGGGGTTTGCTCGGAAATCAGATCGGCGGCGGCCTTGATGATGGTCTCGTGAATATCTTCGGTGCGGATACCATCATAGAACTGGATGTGTGACCGCAGCTCCACCTGGGAGACGGAAACGTTATCCAGCCCTTCGGCGGCCCAGGTGATCACACGGTGGATCTTGTCCAGATCGAGATGCTCCTTGGCGCCAGAACGTTTGGTAACCAGCAGATGTTTATTCATGAAACGGACCTTCTCCCAGTGGTGTTGCGTCTACTTCGGCAAAAACATCCCGTGTCATCAGTACCCCACATAGTGTGGTTGATGGCCGGAAGAAGCACAACATCTAGTTGTCTTGTGTGATGATGGGCACAATATAGTGGGTTAGCTCACAATTCTCAAGCCGGCGGAAGCCGGCAAAGCTTGTGGATAATCTGTGATCTTTCGGCAAAGGTTTGTACTTACTAACGTCTATCCCTTTGGGAGTCTGGCGCTTACAAAACCCTGGTTGTTTTATGTCCGGCAGGAAACATTTTTAAAAATATTTGGCTTGCAAAAAAGGGGTATTGGAGATCCCGCCGGATCTTTCATCGCTTGGTGTCGAATGTGTCTTTCAGCCAGTCGGTCAGCGCGAAAGCCGAGCCTACCTGATGATCCGCCTGCCAGCTGCATGGATCTTCACCGGCGGAAACATAGCCCCAGGTAGCTGCTACCGTGGTCATGCCGGCGGCACGTCCCGCATCGATGTCACGTCTGTGGTCGCCGATGTAGACACAGCGCTCCGGCGCCACCGACAGTTGCTTGGCGGCAAACAGCAAGGGGGCCGGGTGCGGCTTTTTCTGGGGCAGAGTATCGGCGCTGACGGTGACGCCGCAGTGGCGAAACAGTGGCAACCCGGCCAGCAGCGGCTCGGTGAGGGCGGCGGGCTTGTTGGTCACCACGCCCCAGGGAATGCGGCTCAGGTTCAGCCAGTCGAGCAGTGCCGGTATGCCGTCATAGGGGCGAGTATGGTGGCAGAGGTTGTCACCATAAAAGCGCAGCATCTGCCGACGCAGTTGTTCCAGACCGTGATGCTCGATTAATGCCGGGTGAATACCGGCCCTGAGCAGGGCATAGGAGCCGTCCGAGGTGGTGCATTGCAACACCGCCTCGGTCAGGGCCGGCAACCCCAGACTCTCTATCACATGGTTGGCGGCGGCCCCCATGTCCCCGGCTGTGTCCAGCAGGGTTCCATCCAGATCGAACAGCACAGCGTGAAAGGTCATGACTTACTCCGGCTTGATGGCATGCACCATATAGTTGACGTCCGCATCCCGGCTCAGCCTGAAGTTGCCGGACAGGGGCTGATAGACAACGCCGCTGATGTCTTTGACCACCAGGCCGGCCTGCTCTATGTAACGGCACAGCTCGGCGGGAGTGATGAACTTGCGGTGATCGTGGGTCCCCTTGGGCACCATTTTAAACAGATGTTCGGCCGCCGCTATCATCATCAGCCAGGCCTTGGGGTTGCGGTTGATGGTGGAAAATACCAGGGTGGCGCCGGGTTTGGCGAGGTCGGCGCAGGCCTGCACCACGGAGGCCGGCTCGGGTACGTGTTCCAGCATCTCCATGCAGGTGACCACATCAAACTGGCCCGCTTGCTCGGCGGCCAGCTGTTCGGCGGTGCCCTGGCGGTAGCTGACGCTCACGCCCGTTTCCAGCGCGTGCAGTCGGGCCACGGCCAGTGGCTCCCGGCCCATGTCGACGCCGATCACCTCGGCGCCTTCCCGGGCCATGCTTTCGCTGAGAATCCCCCCACCACAGCCGACATCGATGATCTGTTTGCCGAACAGACCCCCGGCTTTGTCGGCAATCCAGTTCAGGCGCAAGGGGTTAAGTCGGTGCAGGGGCTTGAAGTCGCCTTCCAGATCCCACCACTGAGAGGCCATGGCCTCGAATTTGTCGATTTCCTGTTGGTCTACATTCACGGGCAACGCCTTAAATGATGGTCAGATTAATGTGCAGAGCGGCCATTATAGCCCAGTCGGTTTTCGCTGCCAGCATGACTGCTCCCTGCACGCATTTGTATGGTAGAATGATGCGTTTTTTATTGCGATATCAACAATAAACTGGGGACAAGGCTTTCTATGACCGATCTGGCCCGAGAAATCATGCCGATAAACATCGAGGAAGAGCTGAAACGCTCCTACCTGGATTACGCCATGAGCGTGATCGTGGGGCGGGCGCTTCCCGATGTTCGAGATGGTTTGAAACCGGTGCATCGCCGCGTGCTGTTCGCCATGAACGAGCTCGGCAACGACTGGAACAAGCCCTACAAGAAATCGGCCCGTGTGGTAGGTGATGTAATAGGTAAATATCACCCGCACGGCGATAGTGCCGTATACGACACCATAGTGCGTATGGCACAGGATTTTTCCATGCGTTATACCCTGGTCGATGGCCAGGGCAACTTCGGCTCGGTGGATGGCGACTCCGCCGCCGCCATGCGTTATACCGAAGTACGAATGGACAAGATCGCCCACGAACTGCTGGCCGATCTGGACAAGGAAACCGTCGACTGGGTGCCCAACTACGATGGCACCGAAATGATACCGGCAGTAATGCCGACCAAGGTACCGAACCTGCTGGTAAACGGCTCTTCCGGTATTGCCGTGGGCATGGCGACCAACATTCCGCCCCATAACCTCAATGAGGTGGTGGACGGCTGTCTGGCGCTGATTGAAGACGAACACATCAGCATCGATCAGCTGATCGAGCTGATCCCGGGGCCGGACTTTCCTACCGGCGGTATCATCAACGGTAAATCCGGCATCATGGATGCGTACCGTACCGGTCGTGGCAAGATTTATGTGCGAGCCCTGGCCGAGGTGCAGACCGACGAGAAGACAGGTCGCGAAACCATTATCGTGTCCGAGCTGCCGTATCAGGTGAACAAGGCCCGGCTTATCGAGAAAATCGCCGAGCTGGTCAAGGAAAAACGCATCGAGGGCATCAGTGCCCTGCGTGACGAGTCCGACAAGGACGGCATGCGCATCGTGATTGAAGTGCGCCGGGGCGAAGTGGGTGAGGTGATCCTGAACAACCTCTATTCACAGACCCAGATGCAGAACGTGTTCGGCATCAACATGGTGGCGCTGGACAACAACCAGCCGCGCATTTTCAATCTGAAGGACATGCTGAACTGCTTTATTCAGCACCGGCGTGAGGTGGTGACCCGCCGTACCGTGTTCGAACTGCGCAAGGCGCGGGATCGGGCCCACATCCTGGAAGGTCTGGCTATTGCCCTGGCCAATATCGATCCCATCATCGAGTTGATCCGCCGTTCGCCGACGCCGGCCGAAGCCAAGGCCGGTCTGGTCGGTCAGGGCTGGGAACTGGGTAATGTGGCCAGCATGCTGGAAAGTGCCGGCGATGATGCGGCTCGTCCCGAGTGGCTGGAACCCGAATTCGGCATCCGCGAGGGTCACTATTACCTGACCGAGCAGCAGGCCCAGGCCATTCTGGATCTGCGTCTGCACCGCCTGACCGGGCTCGAGCACGAGAAAATTCTCGAGGAATATCAGAACCTGCTCACCCTGATTGCCGAGCTGCTCTATATCCTGAATAACCCCGAGCGGTTGATGGAAGTGATCCGGGAAGAACTGGAAGCGGTCAAGGTGCAGTTCGGTGACGCCCGTCGTACCGAAATCACCACCTCCAGCGCCGAGATCAACATCGAAGACCTGATCACTCAGGAAGACGTGGTGGTGACCCTGTCCCATCAGGGCTATGTGAAATATCAGCCGCTGACCGATTATGAAGCCCAGCGTCGCGGTGGCCGGGGCAAGTCGGCCACCAAGATGAAGCAGGAAGACTTTGTCGAGCGCCTGCTGGTGGCCAATACCCACGACACCATTCTGTGTTTCTCTACCGCCGGCAAGGTGTACTGGCTCAAGGTCTATCAGCTGCCGGAGGCCAGTCGTGCCGCTCGCGGCCGACCCATCGTCAACCTGTTGCCGCTGGATGAGGAGGAGCGTATTACCGCCATCCTGCCGGTGCAGGAATACAGCGATGACAAATACGTGTTCTTCGCCACTGCCGACGGCACCGTGAAGAAAACCAGCCTGTCGGCCTTCAGCCGTCCGCTGGCGTCCGGCATTCGCGCCATCAACCTGCGCGAAGGCGACGAGTTGATCGGTGTCGATATCACCGACGGCAGCAACGAGATCATGCTGTTCTCCGATGCGGGCAAGGTAGTGCGCTTCGCCGAAGGTAGCGGCCATGCCGACGTGGCAAGCCACGACGAGCAGGACGACACCGGTATGGAAGAAGGCGAAGGGCCAGAAACCGAAGCCGCCGAAAGCAAGGGCACCTTCAAGGGCGTACGTCCCATGGGTCGTACCGCGTCCGGTGTGCGCGGCATTCGTCTGGCGGGGGATGACAAGGTGGTATCACTGATCATTCCGCGTGGCGAAGGCCCCATCCTGACCGTGACCGCCAATGGTTACGGCAAGCGTACCGCACTGGAAGAGTATCCGACCAAGAGTCGCGGTACCCTGGGTGTGGTCTCGATCAAGGTCAGCGACCGCAATGGCCCGGTAGTAGGTGCCATCCAGGTGGAGGACAGCAACGAGATCATGCTGATCACCAATGGCGGTATTCTGGTGCGCACCCGGGTACTGGAAGTGAGCCTGATCAGCCGTAACACCGCCGGCGTACGTTTGATCCGTACCGGAGAAGACGAGCAGGTGGTGGGTCTGCAACGTATCGAAGAGCCCGAAGAAGACGACGAGCTGATTGACGGCGAGGGCGATGCCCAGGCCGGAGAGCAAGCTGAAGAGAACGGGGATGACGAGCAGCAAGACCCGGTCATCGAAGAATAAAACAGGTATTGATAACAAGGGGCCCCAGCGGCCCCTTTTGTTCGACTGCGATTCAATATATAAAATCACTTTAATTTGGCCGTCTGGACGTGTAAAACGATATGGTCGTGGTGATAACAAATGGTGCCGGCGTCATGCGGCCGTTTTATCGATTATTTAGCGTATAGGTAACTCAGGGAAAATGGAGAAGATGGTTTATAACTTCAGCGCGGGTCCGGCCATGTTGCCGGTCGAGGTCATGCAACAGGCTCAGGCCGAGTTTCGCGACTTTAATGGTCTGGGTGTGTCGGTGATGGAACTCAGTCACCGTGGCGCCGACTATATGGCCGTCGCGGCCCAGGCCGAGCAGGATCTGCGTGACTTGATGCAGGTGCCGGACAATTACAAGGTGCTGTTTCTGCAGGGTGGCGGCCGCGGTCAGTTTGCCGCCGTGGCGCTGAACCTGATGGGCCAGAATGCCAAAGCCGATTACATAGTCACCGGTCAGTGGTCCAAATCTGCGGTGGCGGAAGCGGAAAAGGTCGGCAAGGTACGGGTGCTGGACGGTTTTGAAGCCACCGAACATGGCCCCCGGGCCCTGGCTGACCGTTGGGACCTGGATCCGACCGCCGCCTATGTGCATTACTGCCCGAATGAAACCGTGGAAGGGATCGAGTATCACTTCGTGCCCGACACCGGTGAGGTGCCGCTGATCGCGGACATGTCTTCTACCATTCTGTCTCGCCCCATCGATGTCAGTAAATTCGGCCTCATCTATGCCGGCGCTCAGAAAAACATAGGGCCGTCTGGTCTGGCGGTGGTGATAGTGCGTGAAGACCTGCTCCAGCAGGCCTGTCCGCAGACTCCGGCCATCATGGACTATGCGGCCATGGCCAAGGCCGACTCCATGCTCAATACCCCGCCCACCTATGGCTGGTATCTGGCCGGGCTGGTGTTCCAGTGGCTGAAACGTCAGGGCGGCCTGGAAGCCATGGGCGAGCGCAACAAGGCCAAGGCCGAGCTGCTGTACAACTACGTGGATGCCAGTGATTTTTACAGCAACAATGTGCACCCACAAACCCGTTCCTGGATGAACATTCCGTTCCAGTTGAAAGACGATGCCCTGAATGATGCCTTCCTCAAGGAAGCCAAGGCCGAAGGGTTGCTGGCGCTGAAGGGCCACCGTATCGTGGGTGGCATGCGTGCCAGCCTGTACAACGCCATGCCCATCGAAGGGGTACAGGCGCTGGTGGCCTTCATGGACAAGTTCGCCAAGCAGCACGGCTGAGTGAGATAGGGCGTAAGCCGGTCAATTTGTCGTTCGCTGTAAATAAATATGAGATTGCTGAAGATGAGCAAAGCAATCGGACCAAGGGCCAACTCCTCCGACTCGCCGTAGATACATCCATGTAGGCTCCGCCGCGCCATCCTTGGCGCGGAGGGTCGGCGGAGTCGTTCCCTTTGTCCTCCTTGATGTATCGGAGTTGCCTGTGGATGCTTAACCGACGACTCGGTGATTGAGAAGAGGTGGCGGGGATTACCGTA
>JBFGZI010000136.1:0-6404 GCA_041586855.1 Oceanisphaera sp.
CTGCACCGGTTGCTGAAAGTCAGGGTCGCGCAATTTCAGGCGCACAGGGTTCCCGAAGGCTAACCTGAGATGAAACAGGGAGGGTAAGCCCATCATGGAAGCGTATCTGCTGGAATTTGGTAGCTTGTTGCTGAGATGGCTACACGCCATCGCCGCTATCGCCTGGGTGGGTGAGTCCATCTATTTCGTGATGCTCGATAACGGCCTGAGACTGCCGAAAGACGAAGCCTGCAAGAAAAAAGGCGTCTACGGGGAAATGTGGGCTGTACACGGTGGTGGTTTCTATCACAACCAGAAATACGCGACCAGCCCGGAAAAACTGCCGGACGATCTGCACTGGTCATTCTGGAAGTCTTACGTCACCTGGCTGTCCGGTTTTGGTCTGTTCGCCCTGCTGTATCTGACCAGGCCGAGCTTCTACCTGGTTAACGCCAACAGCCCCTGGGAATGGGCCGCCAACCTGGTTGGCTGGCAGGCCAACGTGGCCGCCCTGGCCTTCCTGCTGCTGGGGTGGCTTCTGTACAACGAGCTGTGTAAGCGCATCAGCCCCAACATGACCCGTGATGGCATTCTGAGTGTTGCCGTGGCCGTCATGATGGTCCTGGTGGCTTACCTGAGTACCCACCTCTTCTCTGGCCGTGCCGCCTTTCTGCTGACCGGTGCCGTGATGGCCACCGCCATGTCTGCCAACGTCTTCTTCTGGATCATCCCCGGCCAGCGCCGCATGGTAAAAGCCATGAAGGCCGGTGAAACCCCGAACCCGATTGACGGTTTGCGCGGCAAGCAGCGTTCGGTACACAACACCTACTTCACCCTGCCCGTGGTATTGCTGATGCTGAGTAACCACTACTCCTTCACCTATACCCACCCGCAGTCCTGGGTGATCATGACCCTGTTTATCTTTGCCGGCGCCCTGATCCGTCAGTACTTCGTGCTGATGCATGCCGGCCACATCCGTCCCGGCTACCCCATCGCCGGTGTGGCGCTGATCCTGATCGCAGCATGGTTCGGCGCACCTGGCGCTCCCAGGACGGTTGCAGCTCCCGAGACACAGTCTCAGAGCGGCGTTGAAGGCACCGACGCCGGGCAAGAAGGCACCACAGAAGTAACCACGGCTCAGGTGCTGACCATAATGGAAAACCGCTGCGTACAGTGCCATGCGATCAATCCGACTCAACCCGGCTTTGCCGCCGCCCCTCTGGGCGTGGTGCTGGACTCGGAAGCCCAGTTGAAACTGCAGGCCGATCACGTCAAGCAGGTTGTTGCCAGCCAGTACATGCCGCTGGGTAACATGACCGGTATGACCGATGAAGAGCGCGCCCTTGTGGCCGCCTGGAACGGCCAGTAAGCAAGACATTAGCCATCCACTAACATCAAAGGCCCGCATCATGCGGGCCTTCTTATACCAATCCCAGTAATGATCTGGTCATATTGAGGCCCCCAGACCAGAGGCAACACAGCCGCCTCTGAGCTCGGGTTTAAAAATGATCAGATGTTTATTCAAATTGGTATAACCGGCGCCGGGGCCCAGAAACAAAACCAGCGGCCGGGGCCGCTGCGTTGAGGGACAGCGAGACGATCACATATCATCTCGCTTTTTAAACTGTTTACAGGGATTCGCCGGGAAAACTCTCGCGATACTGAGCTTCACTTTTCTCCATCAGTCGCTGACCTTTCTTGATCATGCGCTGCCCTTTCTTGATGTTGTCTTTACCTTCATCAACCTGACGATCACCCTTGGCCTGCAGCTTTTCACCTTTCAGCACCAGCTCGTTGCCCTCGTTCCACATCTTGCCGATGTCTTTCGCTTCCGCGCTGTGAGACAGCATTTTTTCTCCGGCGGTAGGCGTTCCCGCACAGCCCACGGTCAGCAATACCATCACGCCCAGTACGCCTGATTTCAATATGTTGTTCATCCATTACCACCTGTATGTTATTGATGTTCTGAGCGGAGCCCTTCCGTCTGGCTCCCATGGTCCAACCACTGCTATATATCGCCTGCAAACACAAAACACAAGAAAAATCGCAAGGCCTTTACAGCATTTCGGCCCGGCGGCTCAGATGCAGGCGGCGACGCAGTCGCCGGGCCTGGGAGTCCACCAGCATATTGAGCCCGGCGCACACCAGCAGCAGCACCATGGCCCGATCGAAGCGGAATTCACTGAAGGCCGAGTCGATGAAAAAGCCCAGGGTGGGAATACCGAGCATGCCCAGAATCGCGGTTTCCCGGATCAGGTTTTCGAACCGATACAGGCTGTAGGCCATGAAGGTCCGATAGAGGCGGGGCAATACTTCGAAGAAATACAGTCCAAGCCCCCGGGGCGCGTCTTCACGCAGACTCAGGCTATTGAGATGGTGACCGAGCAGATGCGCGATGATGGCACCGTTGTGCAGGCCGAGCGCCAGTATCGCGGGAAGCATGCCGGGGCCGAGCAGCAGCATGCCGATAAAGGCCAGCAGGTATTCCGGCAAGGAGCGCATCAGCACCAGCCAGCCGTGAGTGCCGGTGCGGGTCAGCCAGTTGCCGAAGCGCCGTGAAATCAATGGGAACCACAACAGCGCCAGCCCCGCCGTCACCAGCAGCGCAAGCAGCGCCAGTACCAGGGTATTGAGCAGACCGGGGCAGATTTGCTGTATCCAGAGCCCCTGCAACCAGGGCCAGAGCCCGGCCCAGTCGCCGAGCCGCAAGGGGGCCGGTACTATATCTTCGGTGAAGAAGCGCCCCATCAGCACCCAGTTGAAGCTGGCCAGAGGCGGCAGCCACCACAGGGATGCCAGCAGATAAAGCGGCACCAGCCTGGGCCTGAGCCACCATTTGAGGGTGGCGATGATCAGCACCAGGGCATAGAAGAAGCTGGCGGCCTCATCGTAATAGCCCTGACGCAGCAGGGACTCCAGGTGATAACCCAGGGTCGGCAGGCCGATAAAGCCGAGCACCGCCGAGCTGCGAATGCCGCACTCCAGCCGGTAGCCGGTATAGGTGGCCATCTGTCGCCAGCACAGCGGCAGTTGCAGATACAAAAGCCGCGACAGCCAGCCCAGTCCGGGTTGCAGCGCCTGCTCCGGGGCCGGATCCGCCTCTTCGAACAGCTCACCGAAAATCTTGGCAAAGGTGCCCGCATAAGGCAACGCTATGGCCAGCACACCGGCCAGGGGCGACAGCCCCAGCAGCTGAATGAACAACAGCGCCCAGAACAGCTCGTGCACGGCACGCAGCCCCGCCGCCAGCCGGCGAATTCCGCCACGGCGATAGCCGGCCGCCAGCAAGAGCCCCAGCACGGCCCCCAGCGCCACCCCTTGCAAGGCGAAGGCCAGGGTATTGGCCACGGCGGACACCAGGGTGCTCAAGTCGGGGAGCACAGGCGTGAGCAAGCCAGCGCCTAGCCGGGCCAGCTCGGTCCAGGGATCCACGGCGGTAACGGACAGATCGGCCCAGGGCAGGCACAACAAGGCCAGCAGCACAAACAACAGACTGCCATGCACCATGGCACTAGCGGGTTGAGATTGTGGTTGAGGGTGAGGCTGAGCCATCAGTGATGCTGGTACAGGGTGTGCAGTTGCGCCGCAGTCAGAGAGTCGGTAGCCGCATCCAGTACCAGCCGCCCCTCGCGCAGCCCCACAATACGAGTGCAGTGAGTGAGTGCCTGCTCCACATTATGCAGCGCCAGCACCACCGTCTCGTGCTGGCCGCAGACCAGCCGCAGCAGCTCGTCGGCCTGGCGTTCGTCCAACGCCGACACCGGTTCGTCACCGATGAAGATGGGCTTTTGCTGATACAGGGCCCGCCCCAGGCTGACCCGGCTCTGCTGGCCACCCGACAGCCGCTCGGCGGCATGCCAGAGCTGCCCGCCCAGGCCCAGGCTGGTCGCCAAATCGGTTATATCCGCCCGCGGGCCGGCCAGTGGCCGCACCAAATTGGCCAGGTTGTACCAGAACCGATGGCGTTCTAGCCGCCCCATGTAGATGTTGTGAAAGGCCGACAGCATGGGCACCAGCCCTGGTTGCTGCGGACACCAGGCCACCTCGGTCGGGCGCAACTCGCGCAGCCGGCGCAGCAAGGTGCTCTTGCCGGTGCCGGACTCCCCCAGCAGAGCCACTTTTTCACCCCGGCGCAGCTCGAGCGTCAGCTCGCGCAGCACAGGGCTGCCCGCATAGCCCAGCGACTCCTGCTGAAACCGAAACAGGCTGGCATTCGTGTTCATTACCGGGCGGGATCCATGATGCCGATGGCCACGGCGGTGTCGCGAATAGGCGCATAATCATCGTTGTCGGCTTTGACGAAACCGGAACGGGGAAAGGCCGCCAGCAACGCCGGATCCGTCATCTCCAGCAATGCCTGCTGTACCTTTTCCTTGAAGCCGGCGCCGAAGCGAGTATTCACATCGCCGCGAATGCTCCACTGGTAATCGGGATAGCTCTGCGTGGCCCAGATGACCCTGACCTTGCTGTCATCGATGTTGCCCTTGGCTTTTTCTGCATCCCACACCGCGTAGTTGACCGCCCCTGCCTCGAAGGCGCCGGACTGCACCAGGCTGATGGTTCTGTTGTGATCGCCGGAAAAGCCCACGCGGGAGAACAACTGCTCCGGCGCCTGACCGTAGTGCTGACGCAGGAAGAACTCGGGCATCAGGCGACCGGAGGTGGAACCCTTGTCGCCGAAGGTAAAGCGCTTACCAGCCAGCCCGGCGGGTAAATGGTCACTTTCATGCAAGCCCGTGCTGCTGTGGGCGATGATATAGCTGACGAACTCGGTGTCTTCCTTACCCTGGGCGATGGCTTCGCTGCCGGGCACCAGCTCGCGGGCCTGCACTCCGGTCAGGCCGCCGAACCAGGCCAGCTGCACCTGATCATTACGAAAGGCGCTTACCGCCGCCGGATAACTCTTCACCGGTATGTATTGCACTTCCACCCCCAGCTTTTCACTCAGGTAATCGGCTATCTTGCCGAAGCGCTCGGTCAGGTGGCGTTCGTCCTGATCGGGAATGGCGGTAAAGACGAAGGGCGCGGCCTGAGCCGGCACCAGGGCGCTCAGGCACAGGGCCGCCAGGCCGAGTAGCCGGGCGCGAAGAGAAACAGAAAGAGTCATGGTTCACGGGTCCAAAAATGCGGGACGCCGATTATAACCGATGACGGGCCCGGATCAGAGCCCGAGCCATCCATTCATCAGAGCCATATACACCAGGGTGCCGGCCAGAATGCTGAGCAACGCCTGCCGCCGCCACAATTGCAGCACCGCTACCACGGCCACCGCCATCATCTGCGCCTGGCCATCGGCAGGGCTGCTCCAGTTATGCACCCCCATGGCATACAGGGTCAGCAGCACCATCATGGCCACCGGCAGCCGCCGCCCCAGAGTCTGGATGCGCCTGTGATGGGCGATAAAGCCCCGCGCCACGAAGGGAAAGGCGCGCAGGCCAAAGGTGACTGCGGCCATGATCAGCGCCGCCAGCAGATAATCCAGTTCAGTCATGAGCGGGCTCCCTCTTTTTTTGTTCGGGCCAGGCCAGCAACACCAGTACCAGCATTACGGAAGCCGCCAGCAGGAAGTACTCACTGATCCAGACAGCCGCCACCCCGGCGGCCACCAGCCCCAGCGCCACGGCCCCCCAGTCTTTTTTGGCGCGAATTTGCTCCACCGCCAGCACGGTAAAGAGCGCGGTCAGGGCGAAATCCAGCCCCTGCAGACCCGGCGGCAGGCCGCGCGCCAGCAGGATGCCGACCAGGGTGCCCAGCACCCAGTAGTTCTGGTTGAACAGCACCACCAGCAGAGCTGTCTTGCTGTCTTTGACCTGACCGGAGGCGCTGAGCAGGGAATAGGTTTCGTCGGTGATGCCGAAGATAAAATACTGGCGACCAATCACGCCTTTGGGCACCAGGTGATAGAGCGACAGGCCATAAAACAGGTGGCGAAAGTTGACCAGCAGCGAAGCCACCGCCAGATCGATCCAGCCAATCCCCGCCGCCAGCATACCCACTGCCAGATACTGCAGGGCGCCCGCATAAACGATAATGCTCATCAGCGGCGCCCAGTACCAGCTGAGCCCCGCATCGATCCACAGCACGCCAAACACGGCGCCCAGCGGCAAATAGCCCATCATCACCGGCAGGGTGAGCGGCAATACGCCGCGCCAGCTCGTCATTTTATCTGCTCCCTAATTCATAAAGCGTCAGAAAATAAGAGATTGGCCGACCGCTGGCAAGGTACTAGGGTCTGTTGACCTTTCGCGATGATTTTTGCAGCAGTTTGTGGGGCCTTGATACAAGGCAACGCTTATGCCGTGTAGTCACTCTACATAAATAAGCGATAACGCAGTAGCAAGACCCCACAAGCGCTGCCCTGCGGGTTCGGCTAAACGCGTTTTTCTCTTTGTTGAGAGGGCCTTGCTTAGAATGACTAGGCTACA
>JBFGZI010000137.1:0-6382 GCA_041586855.1 Oceanisphaera sp.
CCACAACCGAGCCCTGCTGGAGCAGGCCGAGGCCCTGGAGCACAAATCGCGCCGTCGGGATCTGGTGATTGACGACGAAACCCTGTTCCGTTTTTACGACGAGCGATTGCCCGCCGATATGGTGTCGATTCGCCATTTCGATGACTGGTGGAAGCAGGCGCGCAAAGCCAACCCCGAGCTGCTGCACTTTACCGAAGAGATGCTGCTCAATGAAAGAGCCGACAAGGTCACCACTCAGGATTATCCCGATGCCTGGCAGCACCATGGCCTGAACCTGGCGCTGGACTACCAATTCGAGCCGGGGCGGGAAGACGATGGTGTGACCGTGCGTATTCCGCTGCCGCTGCTGAACCAGGTGGAGCCGGCGCCGTTCCGCTGGCAGGTTCCCGGCCTGCGCCGCGACTTGCTGATTGGGCTGATTAAATCGCTGCCCAAGCCGATGCGTAAACACTTTGTGCCGGCGCCCAACTTTGCCGAGGCGCTGCTGGCGGCCATGACGCCGCTGGAAGGCGATCTGCTCGATCAGATGGAAAAACACCTGCGTCGCATGACAGGGGTGACGGTGCCGCGAGAAGACTGGGACTGGCAGGCGCTGCCCGCGCATCTGATCATGCGTTTTTGCATATTGGACGCCGACGGCAAGGTGCTGGCCGCGGGCAGGGATCTGGAGGCGATCAAGTTGTCGCTGCAGGGGCAGGTGCAGACCGCGCTGACCCAGGCGGTGGACGATGACCGCTTCGAGCAGGAGGGGTTGCTGGCCTTTCCCGAGCGTACCATACCGCAAACCTACGCCGCCAAGCGGGCCGGCTTCGAGGTGAAGGCCTATCCGGCGCTTAGTGATCAGGGTGACAGTGTGGCACTGACCCTGTGCGAAGACGACGTCAGCCAGGCCCAGACCATGTGGAACGGTCAGAGCCGGCTCTTGCTGCTGCAGCTGCCGTCGCCCATCAAGTACCTGCACGCAAAATTGCCCAACAAGGCCAAACTGGGGCTGTATTTCAACCCCTACGGCAAGGTGCTGGATTTGGTCGACGACTGCATTCGTGCCGGCGTGCATGCGCTGATGCGCAAACACGGTGCGCCGGCCTGGACCCCGGAGGCCTTTGCCAGGTTGAAGGACCAGGTCGCCGGTGAGCTGAACCAGACGGTGGCGGACATCGCCTTGCAGGTAGAAGAGGTGCTGAGCCGGGCCCACGCCGTGAAGAAACGGCTGAAGGGCAAGATAGATCTGGCGCAGGCCATGGCCATGTCGGACATTCGGGCCCAGCTGGACGGGCTTATCTTCCGCGGCTTCGTGACCGGGACGGGGGCCGAGCGGCTGACCGATCTCGGCCGTTATCTGGAGGCCTTGTCGCGCCGGCTGGACAAGCTGGCGATAGATCCGCACCGGGATCGGGCTCACCTGCTGAAAATCCAGCAGGTGCAGCAGGCTTACCAGTCGTTGCTGAACAAGCAGCCAAAGGGCAAGCCGCTGGCACCCGAAGTAGCGGACATCCGCTGGATGATAGAGGAGCTTCGGGTGTCGTTCTTCGCCCAGACCCTGGGTACCCCCTATCCCATCTCGGACAAGCGCATCCAGCAGCAAATAGCGGCGCTGTAAACTCGTGAGGGGTGAGGGGTGAGGGGAAGACTTACGCCTCACGGTTTTTTCTTTACCTTGTTGCCGGGGCCGGTGCATGTTACCATCCGCGCGCTTTTTACAGGCGAATGCCGGTCGCAGCGTTCGCCACTAACCTTTAAGAGAGAAAATTATGTCATTCGTATTTGAAGCTGAAGTCCGTTCAGACCTGGGGAAAGGTGCGAGCCGCCGCCTGCGTCATGAAGACAAGATTCCTGCCATTGTTTACGGTGCAGGCCAGGAGCCGGTAGCTATCGCTCTGGACCACAAAAAAGCCATCATCGCCCAGGCTGAAGATGCTTTCTACAGCGAAGTGCTGACTCTGGTTATCGACGGTCAGGAAGTGAAGGTGAAGGTAAAGGACGTACAGCGTCACCCCTTCAAGCCCAAGCTGGCCCACCTGGATTTCGTTCGCGTCTAATCGCGAATTGAATTCTGAAAAAACCGCCGAAAGGCGGTTTTTTTGTGCCTGCGGTTTATGACAGCAGCAGGCCGTGATCGATGGCGATAAAATCGCTGGCCGCGTCCATCAGCGCCCTGGCGGTGAGAGCGGGGGCGCCATACACTTGGACTCGTTTGCCGTAATGCTGGCGCAGCTTGTCGGCCAGAATGGCAAAATCCCCGTCGCCGGACACCAGCACCAGAGTATCGGCCATGGCCGCCGACTCCAGCATGTCGATGGTAATGCCCACGTCCCAATCGCCCTTGGCCGAGCCGTCTGCCCGCTGTATATAGGGCTTGAGCTTCACCTCGAAGCCGATGGCCCGCAAAATGTTCTGAAACTGGCGCTGCTTTTCGTCGCCCCGGTCGATGGCATAGGCATAGGCGGCCACCACCTCGCGGCCGTCGGCCACCCGGGCCCAGAAGGCGTTGTAGTCGAAATTGCCTCCCAGCGCCTGCCGGCAGGTGTAATACACATTCTGCACATCTACAAAAATCGCGACTTTTTCCGGCATCATGGGCTCGGGTGCTCTGGTCTGCTTCAATCAGGCGTCTAGGGTAGCAGGATCCGGCCACCTATGGTCCGGCTTTGCTTCCCGGCGGTAGTGAGCTGGGTGCTTTCTGGTTATAATGCGGCCACTTTTTACTTTTCTTTCAGGTCGTTATGAAGTTAATCGACATCGATAAAACCCGTTATCGTCGCCATTTAAATCGCGTTCTCATTGGCTGCGGTCTGGCGCTGGCGGCGGGTAGCCTGCTTGTCTCGCAAACCCTGATCGTCCTGTTTCCGGATCCGGACGGCAGTCATTTTCACTGGAACGCACTGGGGGTGTTGCTGACGGCGGCCGCCGTCGGGCTGGGCTTGAGTAAATATCGCCACCATGATTACCTGACCGAGGTGCTGTATGTGTGGGAGTTGAAGCAGTCGCTGAACAGGATCACCCGTAAAATGCGCAAGCTGGAAGCCGCGGCTCGGCAAGGGGACGCGGACGCGTTACTGGCGCTGCAGTACAGTTATGCCGGTTCACGGCAACTGTGGAAACTGGACGATAACATCATCATCATGGATGAATTAAATGCCAAACAGGCACAGCTCGACACACTGGCGGCCCAGTTCAACCTGACGCTGAATATTGATGATTATGATGACAGGATTCTGAAGCGGTTTTAACGGCGCTCGCGTACAATGCCGTTCTTTTCAGCAGCGGCCAGCGCGTAGATGGTGATAGCCCCTGTCCTTTCAAGCAGTAGGGATGACGACATGTCAGACAAGTTTTTCTTCAAGGGCCGCCAGGATGCGCGCCAAAGCCACATCAGTTACGGCTATCAGACCAAGGCCAGCCACAAGCTCGGTAGCAAGAAGCATCCGCTGACGCTGGTGGTGACCAGTGAGGCCCGTAAGCAGGAAGTCGAAGCCCTGGTGGCCGAGGCCCGGCTATTCGCCGAGGTGACGATCGATAGCAATGAGGGGGCGGTCGAATCCATCACCGAGCTGACCACGCTGCTCAACAAGGCAAATACCGTCAAGCAGGATAAAACCCCTGAGCGCAACGATCCCTGCAGCTGCGGCAGCGGTAACAAATACAAGAAGTGCTGCGGTTAAGGGATACTCGATCCTGCTGGCTATTTACGCCATGATGCAGCGAGACTGAGAGAGGCGGACGAGTTGTCCGCCTCTTTTTTATTCGCTGTCTGGTGGCAAGGTAATAATGAGTTCAGTATCGACGATAAAGAGAGTCATAAAGATGAAACAGGCCATTACCGGCTATCACCGGGATGATGAAGATGACTGGGTGGCAGAATTGCAGTGCGGCCACTTTCAGCATGTGCGCCACCAGCCGCCGTTCATCAACCGGCCCTGGGTCACGACGGCCTCGGGCCGGGAGGCCATGCTGGGCTATTTGTTGTCGTGCAAGAAATGCGATCGTGGTGAAGCGAAAGATACTACAGTGTGAGGTTCATACGATGGGTTTATTGACGGGAGCCTGATATGACCGATATGCAGATGAATGAAAAGCAGGAAGTGACAGTGGTCGATATAAAAATGCCATTCATGTCCATGGTGATGTTTCTGATCAAGCTTGCCATCGCCTCGATACCGGCATTTATCGTCCTGACTATTATCTTCATGATTCTGGGGGCCGTGTTTGGCGGCATTATGCATGGCCTGGGATTGGGTTCGAGAATGATGGGTTATTAATCACCCCGTTAAGGGGGCATCGGCACCGACCGAATGGCATCGCCTTTGGCGGCCTGTGTGTGTTTATGTCTCTCGGCGCTCCGGCGCTGAAATCCCCACATCAATCATCTGTTCCCGCTTGTTGGCGGTCGTCCCGTCTGGCCCGGCACCAGGGTGCACCGGCTACACTGTTGGCAGGATCATTGTTTGTTGCCGACCCCCTGTCGGGTGGCCAGGTGGTCGGATGGATGAATGCCGTGATCGTCATGTCTGCGCTGACAGGGAGAATGGGATGACCGACGAAAATCACTGGCACCTGATACCCGCAGAAGAGTTCAGTTGCCCTGTGACCCCTACCATTACCCGTTTTCAGCAGGGTTGGCGACGAGTGCTACGCATCTTTGGCCTGAAAGATGCCGATGACATAGACAGTGGTCACAACATAGGGCTGTCTGATTATCGGGAATTTGATCGGGCCCCGGCGGTCAGTGCCCTGAATGGGCATTTTGAAGGCTGGATGGCTGAGGGTAGAAAAGAGGTCAACTTTTTACTGGACCCGCCTTTCAGCGGCACCGCCGCCATCGCCCGGGACTGGACCTGGCAACAGGGCTGGACTTTGTTGATCCCGCCGGACCTGTCTCAGTTGCGGGCGGTGGCGGTGGATGAGTGGTGGCAGCAGCAACGGCCACAGGGGGTGCCCTGGCTGATTGATGATCTGGCCCGCTATCTGTTGCGCAGCGCCGATGGCCTGCGTTTTATTCGGGTGTTGCTGCCCCGTCTGTTACACGGCGATTTTGGCCAGGGCCTGGTGGTGTGCGATAGCTGGACCTTCGCTTTTTTACGGCGTGCCTGGCCCTTGGACTTGCCAAGAGTGTACTGCTTTGCTCCTGCCAAACCTGTCTTGTTGCGCCAGTTGGGCATCAAGGGAAGTGATCGGCAGTTGAGTCGGTTGGCCGGACAGGTGCGGGGCAGTGCGGGAATGGCGCTGGCCATTTGGACTTGTCAACTGAATGAAGACCGGCAGCTGCCAAGTCTGCCGCTGGAGGCGGATGAGGGCACGGCTTTTATCCTGTACGCCTTGTTGTTGCATCGGGGCCTGAGTGGTGAAAGGTTGCAAGCGGTGTTACCGGCGATGGCCCCGGATGAGCTGAATGTGCAGTTACTGCGGCTGGAGCAGTTCGGTGTTGTCGAGTGGGAGAAACAACACTGGCGGCTCAGTGTTTATGCTTATTTGGCGGTGCGTGACTTTCTTGACGGGCGGGACTATTTACTGGACGACTTTTAACGGGTGGTGGACATGGGGACAGAGCAGGTTGTCAAATTATTCAGGGATATCACCACCCAGACGCTGATTGAAGCTCTGGCGGTGGTACTGGTGGCGATACTGCTGGTGTGGCTGAGCCAGAAGTTGTTGCCCTGGCTGGCGGAACGGGTACACAGCAGCCGACGGCTGTTTGT
Organism: Oceanisphaera sp.; assembly: GCA_041586855.1. Taxonomy (GTDB): domain Bacteria; phylum Pseudomonadota; class Gammaproteobacteria; order Enterobacterales; family Aeromonadaceae; genus Oceanimonas. The sequence goes on from JBFGZI010000137.1 coordinate 5,697, forward strand.
GCTGGCGCTGATCCCCACCATTCGCATTCTGGTATTAGTGGCCGCACTTTTGTGGATAGTACCGCTTTTTATCGAGCCGACGGTGCAGAACACCCTGGCCATTCTGGGCACCGCCGGTCTGACCATCGGTTTTGCGCTCAAGGATTATGTCAGCAGCCTGCTGGCGGGGGTGGTGGCGGCCTATGAACTGCCTTACCGGCCCGGCGACTGGATAGAAGTGGAGGGGATCTACGGCGAGGTCAGGCATGTAGGTATGAGGGTGGTGGAGATAGTGACCCCGAGCGATACCGTGGTGTTTATTCCTCATCAGAAGCTGTGGACCGGGCTTATCCATAACGCCAACAACGGCGGAGTCAGCCTGATGTGCGTGGTGAGCTTTTATCTGGCGCCGGATCACGACGCCCACGAGGTACGCCGGGTACTGGAAGACGTGGCGCTGTCCAGCCCCTATCTCAAACTGAGTCAGCCGGTGCTGGTGGTGTTGGAAGAGCAACCCTGGGGCACCCATTATCGCATCAAGGCCTACCCTATGGATCCTCGCCAGCAGTTTCAGTTCATGTCCGATCTGACCGCCCGCGGCAAGGACTGCCTGCGCAAGATGCCGGTAAGCTTTGCCCGCATCCCGCCGGAGCTGGCAATGGACTTGGGCGCAAAGCCTGGCCCATGAGCAGCTGAGAATTCTGAGG
>JBFGZI010000138.1:0-6338 GCA_041586855.1 Oceanisphaera sp.
ACTGGCAGTGTATCCCAATACCCGACAGCTCTCAATTTGGGGGCGGATTACCCCTAGAGTCCGGAGCGGAGGCGGGTAGTGTATTCCGTAATTTCCCGGCAGCTCTCAATTTGACGCCAGATTACCTCCTGGATAGAGGGTTATACCTATCCCTTTAAACAATCGATTTTTTTGATTGTCATATCAGTCCTGATCAAAGGGCCCACTCCGCCGACCCGCTCAAGCACATCCCTGTGACGCTCAGCACATGACATCCCTGTCATGTGATGGTCGGTGGAGCAGATCCCTTTGCTCTCCTTGATGCTCCGGCGTCGCCTGTTGGCACTGAATCGGGCTGCACCATCTGTTATTATTTGTGCCGGTTATTTTCCCGATACAGACAGGACAACAGATGCAAGTTGCAGACAACACAGTAGTGCAGTTCAACTACACGTTAAAAAATGAAGACGGCATGGTGCTGGATACCAACGTCGGCAACACGCCGCTGGCGTACTTGCACGGCCATAACGGCATGATGGAAGGCATAGAAAAAGCGCTGACTGGCAAAGAAGAAGGCGAAAGCTTCAGCATCACCCTGACGCCGGAAGAAGGTTACGGCGAGCGCAAAGACGACATGATCCAGCGCGTACCGGTTAAGCATTTGCAAGGTGCCAAGAAGTGGAAGGCGGGCATGATGGCCACGGTACACACCGAGCAGGGCGAGCGTCAGGTTACGGTAGCCAAGGTGGGCAAGTTTATGGCCGATGTGGATATGAACCACCCATTAGCCGGTTTAACGCTGAATTTTGATCTGGAAGTAGTCAGCGTACGTGCCGCCACCGAAGAAGAGCTGGCCCACGGCCACGCCCACGGCGAAGGTGGTCACCACCACTAAAACCAGCTTGAAGCGGTAAGCTGGAAGCCGTAAGAAAAGACTAAACAAAAAAGGCCGAGCAGATGCTCGGCCTTTTGCGACTTCTGGCTATCACTCACCTTCAAGATTGTTGGGCTCTGGCGTGTTGTTTGGCCAGGGTGGCGGCCAGGCTTTCGATGGCGCTGGTGCGCTCGTGATCCTGGCGCGGTTTGCTGCCATTCAAGCTGGACCAGGCGGGGTAGGCGCGGGCTGTGGTTAACTGCGGTGCCAGGTCGCCTTCGCGCCATTGCTGCTCCAGTGGCGTGTCCATCTGAATGCGGTCTTGTGCGGCGTGCCCTCGTAGCTCCAGGGCAGTCAGTAAGCGTTGTTGGCGAATGGCCAATAACCGTAAGGTGCTGTCGTTGACGGTAAGCTCACGCTCACCACGCCATTTGCCCTTGATACGTTCACCGTAGTTACGAAAGGTCTGGGTGAAGCCGCCGACTGCGGCGCCGAGCACGGTGGCCATGCCCAAACTTAAGCCACCGGTAATAAGATCGATACCGGCCCCCGTTGCGGCGCCGGCAGCCATACCGCCACCGACTTTAACCCCCAACTGCTTCATGGTGGCCGGGTTAAACAAGTCATCGCCCCAGCGACCTTCCTCCAGCGGCAAATCCTGGGCCTCTGCATCCTCTTTGCGAAACGCATACAGCGTTAACAGCGCCTCTACACATCGCTGCTCCCGTTGGCGCACGTCGTCATGCAGCTCTTGAATCGCTTCATTTAACCGATTTGGGGGTACGCTGCGTCGACAGGCACTGATGTCGACCAACAGCTCGGAAATTAACCGATAGCCGGCTTTGCGCCGCACCTGTACCTGCGCCTGGTTATGGTCAATTAAACGTTGTAAGCGTGGGCGTTGGCTATCGAGTACCAGGCTCAGGTTTTCATAGAGCCGCTGCTCACCGTCTTCTGGTGGTGCCACGCTGTCAAAGCGCACCACCGCATGTAGCCCTAAGCGTGCCAGCACTTCCCTCCATGCCGCTTCTCGCTGCTCGGGGGCGTTAACAAAGTTCAGTACCGGCAATAAGGGTTTGCCACACATGGCCAGGATAGCCAATTCATCACGATATTTAGCCAACACCGGTTCCCGTGAGTCAATCACGTAAAAACCTGCATTCGACCGCAATAGTTGGCGTAACACTTTCGCTTCTTGCTCGAAGCGCTGGCGGGCTTCACTGCTATCGAGAAAACGCTGCACTTGTTCCGGGCCATCCAATCGCTGGTTGGTTTGCGGCAGTTGCTCTATATATTCATACAGCGCAATCGCATCTTCAAAACCCGGCGTGTCATAGAGCTCAATCAGCGCTTCGCCACCCACGGACAAGCGCGCCCCTTCCACATGCCGGGTGGTGCTGGGGCGATGGGAGATAGCCCCAAAACCGACATCACGCGTCAGGGTGCGCAACAATGAGGTTTTGCCCACATTGGTGTGGCCGACCACCGCCAGTGTTAACGGAGTGGATTGTTCAGTCATTCGCTTGCTCCAACCAGTCCCAGGGGGCGGCACGACTATGCACTATTTTTAATTCATCCAGTTGTTCTTGCCAGTTATCCAGCCGCTCGGCAGGCGCATCCATATCCAGTAACCAGACCCGGGTCTGGGTGGCGGTGCGTGAGAGTTCGGCAATCAAATGCAAGGTGCCCCTATCCGCCGAGCGTTGTGGATTGCAGGCAACCAGTAGTCGCGCGGGCGGGTGGGCACTGAATTGTTCGAGAATATGACGACGCTGCTCGCGGGTATCGATCACTCCCGCGTCCTGCACCTTTGTCGGCTGCCCTGACCTTAAGTGCTCGGGCGGCCAGCTGATGCTGTCATCCAGCTCAATGGCGAGCAGGACGGCGGCGTGCCCTGTCAGCTGCGAGCCTGCGGTGGTGCTGGGCAGTACTGCAGGTGCCGCATCCACTACGCCCAACTGTTCGCTGCTCGGCTGCACACGCTCATGCAAGGGCTGCCAGACAGGGTCATCGGCGTTCAGTTGCAGGTGCTTGATGCCTCGGCGCCACCGCCACTCGCAGAACAAGCTGCAGATCAGGCGCGGCAGAATGCCGTAGATTAACAGCATGCCCAGCAGCCAGCTGGCCCAAATATGCCGTGCCTGTTCGCCTTCCAGGGCTTGCAGGCCACTGCGCTGGATCAGCCCGCTATCGGGTACGGAAAAGCCGATCCAGGCAGCAGGTGTACCAAAATGATTGACCAGCATCACAAAGGAGTCGCTGGCCACTATGGTGGATTCCCAGACAAAGCCATAGCGCCGTGTGGCCAACAGCGCAATCAAGGTGAGCAGGGCGCTGCATAAGGCAAGCAGCCACCAGCCGTGTAATAAGCGGCCTAGCCCCCAGCGCAGTAGCTGATAACGCTGTAATAACACCAATAACGCGGGCGCTAACTGTGCCGCCCTGGCATCGCGCGCCAGCTTGTTGCTGAGCCACAGCCAAAGGTGGCTGAGAGGTGAGCTGCTTTGTCTGGAAAACACCATACCCAAACACCAGGCCAGCAAGCTCAGCAGATTCAAGCCGATAAGGCTGGCCAGTGCCCAAAAAATATTAATGGTCTCGGCGTTGCCACTGAGCGCGGTTTTCGCCAGCACAACGCCGGATAAGACAGCACTGAACATTAATAACCAGAGCGCCAGTTTGGCCCCTTGCAGCCAATGCTGCTGAGCGGTAATTAAACCGTCACGCTGGGCGAGAAACAGTCCGCGCACCTGCAGGCGCTCGCCAAGTGAGCCCTGAGTGGTACGTGCTTTACGGCAGGCTTCGCCGTCTTCGAGCAAGCCGGTTTGCTCTTCGCGTAAACGGACGGTTTCGCAGAGCCAGAGTGTGTGTAAGTGTGAGGTAGAGTCAGTCACAAGCATTCCAAAGAATGGCGGTAATAGCACTATTGTGCCTGAGAATAGGCTCTGAATAACGCTAATGCAGCGCAAATTATTAAAGAGGTAGCGCAGCTCTTGACTATTTTTGAAGAGGCGGCCTCTTATTCAACATTCATCGTTGCTGTCGTTATCTGTCAGAGCGTGAGACTGCCCCGAATGGGCGCGAACATGTGGCGGTCTGCTACAGCAATCTCTGCTGCTCCTCCCGCCCGGAGTCGCAGGTAGGAAACGCCAACAAAAAGGCCGAGCAGTTTCTCGGCCTTTTGGTTGGGTGCGGCATACGTCAGGGCTAGCCCGCAATCTCTCTGGGCTGGACCAGTCTCAGGTAGTCTTTCATGGACAGGCTGAACAGCTCACGGTAACTGCCGGCACTGAAGACGATTTCCTCCTGGTGTGAGAGTTCGGTGTCTATATACACCGGCATTTCATACAGGTTGCCAAAGGGGGGCAGGGCACCGACTTCGCAGTCAGGAAACTTCTCGCGGAAATTGTTTTCATGCAGAAAGGTTACCTCCTTTGCCGACAGGGACCGGGCCAGGCTGTCGGGATGGATCATCTTGGGGGCGGGCACCACTATCATTGCCATCTGACCATCCAGCGTCATCATCACCACCTTGGCCATCACCCTGCCCGGCACATGGGCGACCTCGGCCACATCCTGAGCGGTAAAAGCCGGTGAGTGGGTAATTATCCGGTATTTGACCCCCTGTTGATCCAGGTATTGCTGCAATCGTTGGGCCGGCATAACAAGTCCTCCTCGACAGATACGGAATATCGGTTGAAGTATAGGTTATGGGGGATGCTGGCGGTGTATCGTGAGCCCAGACGAGAGAACGCCGGGATGGGCAATCGCTTGTGTAGCGAGATGATGAGGTAATGCCTGGAGGACTTTTGGATCAGGACTTGCTTTTTGCCTTCTGCAACAAAAAGTTTGAGTCGGTAGGCCGGGGCAAAAAGCAAGACCTGACCCCCTTACTCCTCTTACTCCTTACTCATGAATAAACAAAAAGACCGAGCAAACGCTCGGCCTTTTACTTTCTATATCAATTGCCTATTTTCATGAAACGCAGCCTGTGTGCGTCTGAAAATCAGTGCATTTATGGTTCAGTCAAACCTTATGACAGAACCTGAATCACTATTACAACCCTGGAGGTGTACCTTCCGCGTTGGAAACAACCGCATCAATTTGTACCAAAGCGTCCATAGGGATAGCTGAAACACCAACGGTTGTTCTTGCAGGAAGGTCGCTGCTGAAGAATGTTTTGTAAACTTCGTTTACAGCATCAATGTCTGCGATATTTTTAAGTTGGAGATTTATTTTAACTACATCGTCCATAACGTGGTCGATACTTTCCACTATGGCTTTGATGTTTTTCAGGCATTGTTCAGCCTGCTCTTTTGCACCACCAGCTACCAGTTCACCCGATTTTGGGTCCAAAGGTAATTGAGCTGAAATGTGGTTGTAATGAGAAAACGCGACCGTTTGTGTAGACAGAGCACACTTCGGTGCATTTTCCGTATTGTTTGCCTTTATGACGATGCCATGTCTGTCTTCAACCGCTTGCGGCGGGGTACCATCACCGTGTGACACAACGGCATCAATTTGTACCAGGGCATCCATGGGTAAAGCCGAAGCTGCAACGGTGGACCGTGCAGGAACATAGGCTACGGTTCTGGCAATAGCCGAGTCCGGGAAAAACGTGGTATAAACTTCGTTTACGGCGTCGATATCCGAGAGGTTTTTCAGGAAGATATTTACTTTAACGATATCGTCAAAGGGAACGTCGATGCTTTCCAGAATGGCCTTGATGTTTTTCAGGCACTGTCCAGCCTGCTCTTTTACACCACCAGCGACCAGTTCACCAGACTTGGGATCGACAGGCAATTGAGCCGAAATGTTGTTGTAATGAGAAAAAGCGACAGTATGTGTAGACACCGGACTCTTTGGTGCATTTTCCGTATTCTTTGCCACTTTTACGAGATCGCATGGTTTTTGTGGCGTGGTACCTTCGCCGTTTGAAATAAGGGCATCGATTTGTACCAAAGCATCATCCATCGGTAACGCCGCAACGGCGACGGTCGTCCGTGTAGGAAGATAGTTTTGGAAGAAGGTGGCATAAACTGCGTTTACCGCGTCAATATCCGAGATGTTCTTGAGGAAGATGTTGATTTTAACCACATCATTCATAACATGGCCGATGCTTTCTACTATGGCTTTAATGTTTGCCAAGCACTGCTTTGCCTGCGCTTTTACATCGCCAGCTACAACTTTACCGGTTTTGGGGTCTACAGGTAATTGAGCTGAAATATTATTGTAATGAGAAAAAGCGACAGTTTGTGTAGATACAGCGCTCGTTGGCGCATTTTCCGTGTTTCTTGAAAGTTTAATGATCTTGCCACTCATATCGATAATTCTCCTGTTTGATATAATTTTACGTGAATTTCAGTTTGGCCACGATTGAATCAATCCTGGCTTATACCCAAGCACCTTGCGGTGTGTTGTTATAGTCAAACGATCAGGTCGTGACTTTGACTTCAATTAAATTCCTTCGAAAACATGAGCATGG
>JBFGZI010000139.1:0-6315 GCA_041586855.1 Oceanisphaera sp.
CAGCTGGAGCGTGAAGGTTTCGAAGTCACCTACCTCGAGCCTCAGCCCAACGGCCTCTTCACCCTGGCACAAATCGAAAATGCCATGCGCGATGACACCATTCTGGTGAGCATCATGCACGTGAACAACGAAACCGGCGTGATCCAGGACGTCAAGGCCATCGGCGAACTGTGCCGCAGCCGTAAAATCATGTTCCATGTGGACGCGGCCCAAAGCGCCGGCAAGACCGACATCGATGTACAGGACATGAACATCGACCTGCTGTCTCTGTCTGCCCACAAGGTTTACGGCCCCAAGGGCATCGGCGCCCTCTATGTCTGCCGCAAGCCCCGCGTTCGTCTGGAAGCCCAGATGCACGGTGGCGGCCACGAGCGCGGCATGCGCTCCGGCACCCTGGCAACCCACCAGATCGTCGGCATGGGTGAAGCCTTCCGTATCGCCAAGGAAGAAATGCACGCCGAAGGCGAGCGTATTCTGGCGCTGCGCAACCGTCTGTATGACGGTGTCAAGGATATCGAAGAAGTCTATGTCAACGGTGACCTGGAACAACGGGTACCGGGCATTTTCAACATCAGTTTCGCCTATGTAGAAGGTGAGTCGCTGATCATGGCACTGAAGGATCTGGCAGTCTCTTCCGGCTCGGCCTGTACCTCGGCCAGCCTGGAGCCTTCCTATGTATTGCGTGCCCTCGGACTGAACGACGAGCTGGCACACAGCTCCATCCGCTTCAGCATCGGTCGTTTTACCACCGAAGAACAGATTGACTACGCCGTGGGCCTGGTCAACGAGGCCATCGGTCGTCTGCGCGACATGTCTCCGCTGTGGGAAATGTTCAAGGACGGAATAGATCTGGATCAGGTTGAATGGGCACACCATTAAGGTGTCTAAATCATTGAAGCATGGGTGAGGAATTAAATCATGGCTTACAGCGAAAAAGTAATAGATCACTATGAAAACCCCCGTAACGTCGGTGGTTTCGACAAGAATGACCCTAACGTAGCGACCGGTATGGTAGGTGCACCAGCCTGTGGCGACGTCATGAAGCTGCAGCTGAAGATCAGCGACGAAGGCATCATCGAAGACGCCAAGTTCAAGACCTACGGCTGTGGCTCTGCCATCGCCTCCAGTTCGCTCATTACCGAATGGGTAAAGGGCAAGAACCTGGACGAAGCGGCCAGCATCAAGAATACCCAGATTGCGGAAGAGTTGGCCCTGCCGCCGGTGAAAATCCACTGCTCCATTCTGGCAGAGGATGCTATCAAGGCTGCAATTGACGATTACAAGAAGAAGAAAAACCTGGCGTAAGACGGAGACACCATGGCGATCACCATTACCGATGCGGCTGCACAACGGGTGCAGACTTTCCTGAACAACAGAGGCAAGGGCCTGGGACTGCGACTGGGGGTCAAGACCTCCGGTTGCTCCGGTCTGGCCTATGTGCTGGAATTCGTCGACGAATTATCCGAAGGCGACCAGGTGTTCGAGCATGGCGAGGTCAAGGTGATCGTCGACAGCAAGAGTCTGGTGTATCTGGACGGCACCGAGCTCGACTTCGCGAAGGAAGGCCTGAACGAGGGCTTTAAATTCAACAACCCCAATATCGACGGGGAATGTGGTTGCGGCGAAAGCTTTAACGTTTAAGGACCCCGGCATGAACTACTTCGAGCTGTTTGGCTTACCGGCAGAGTTTGCCCTCGACAGCCAGACACTGGCCGACACCTATCGCCAGCTGCAGATGCAGTTCCATCCCGACAAGTTTGCCTCCCGCCCCGAGCGGGAGCGCCTTCAGGCGGTACAGCGTGCCGCCCATATCAATGATGCGTTCACCACCCTCAAGCACCCCCTGAACCGTGCCGAGTACCTGCTGTCCTTGCAGGGCGTCGACATCCGTGCCGAGCAACAGACCCTGAAGGATCCGCTGTTTCTGATGCAACAGATGGAATGGCGCGAGCAGCTGGAAGACATTGCCGGCGCTCAGGATGTGTTTGGCGCCATCATGGCGTTTGATCGGGAACTGCAACAGGCGTCTGCCGACTTCTATGCCGAGCTCGAGCAACAGCTCGTCTCGTCCCGCTGGCCGGATGCTGCCGATACGGTGCGCAAACTTAAATTCATGACCAAGCTGCATGCCGAACTCGAACGTTTGGAAGATGCGCAGCAGGAATTCTGAACCTCATGGCATTACTACAAATTTCCGAGCCGGGCCAGAGCGCGGCTCCTCATGAACACAAGTGGGCGGTCGGTATCGATCTCGGTACCACCAATTCACTGGTCGCTGTGGTGCGCAGCGGCCTGCCCGAAACCCTGAACGATGATCAGGGGCGTGATCTGCTGCCCTCTGTGGTGCACTACACCCAGGGCGGACTGCGGGTTGGCCATGACGCCAAACGCGAGGCCGAGTTTGATCCTGAGCACACCATAGCGTCGGTGAAACGGCTGATGGGCAAGGCTCTGGCGGATATTCCCCGCCACCGGCTGCCCTATGTCTTCAAGGAAACCGGCAACGGCGTGATCGAGCTGGACACGCCCCAGGGGTCGGTCAATCCGGTACAGGTATCGGCCGAAATTCTCAAGGCCCTGGCTGCGCGCGCCGAGCACAGCCTGGGTAACCCGATACAGGGTGCCGTTATTACCGTGCCGGCCTATTTCGACGATGCCCAGCGTCAGGGCACCAAGGACGCGGCCCGTCTGGCCGGTCTCGAGGTGCTGCGGTTGCTCAACGAGCCGACCGCTGCCGCCATCGCCTATGGCCTGGACTCCGGTCAGGAAGGGGTGATTGCGGTTTACGATCTGGGTGGTGGTACCTTCGATATCTCCATTCTGCGTCTGCACAAGGGCGTGTTCGAGGTGCTGGCCACCGGCGGTGATTCCTCCCTGGGCGGTGACGACTTCGATCATGCGCTGGCCGACTGGATCCAGCAACAGGCCAACATCACCGAGCTGAGCCCGACCCAGCAGCGTAATCTGCTGGACGCCGCCTGCGCCGCCAAGCAGGCGCTGACCGACAGCGACAGTGTGTCGGTAAGCTGGGCAGGCTGGCAGGGTACCCTGAGCCGCACCGATTTCGATGCGTTGATCCTGCCCTGGGTCAACAAGACGCTGATGGCCTGTCGCCGGGCACTGAAAGATGCCGGTGTCACCGCCGACGAAGTACGGGAAGTGGTGATGGTCGGCGGCTCGACCCGGGTACCGCTGGTGCGTGAGCGGGTTGGCGAATTTTTCAACCGCGAGCCCCTGACCAGCCTGGATCCGGACAAGGTGGTCGCCATCGGTGCCGCGATTCAGGCCGATGTGCTGATCGGCAACAAACCGGACAGCGACATGCTGCTGCTGGATGTGATCCCGCTGTCGCTGGGGCTGGAAACCATGGGCGGCCTGGTGGAGAAGATCATTCCCCGCAACACCACAATACCGGTGGCCCGGGCCCAGGAATTCACCACCTTCAAAGACGGTCAGACCGCCATGGCCATCCATGTGGTGCAGGGTGAACGCGAGCTGGTGGCCGATTGTCGTTCTCTGGCCCGTTTCAACCTGACCGACATTCCGCCCATGGCCGCCGGCGCCGCCCATATTCGCGTTACCTTTCAGGTGGATGCGGACGGTCTGCTGTCGGTCAGCGCCATGGAGAAATCTTCCGGGGTACAGGCCGCCATTGAGGTGAAACCCTCGTACGGCCTGAACGAAGAAGATATCGCCACCATGCTGACCGCGTCGTTTGAACATGCCAAAGAAGACATCGACGCTCGCATGCTGGCCGAACAGAAAGTGGAAGCGGCGCGGGTGATTGAAAATATCGTCAGCGCCCTGGTCACCGACGGTGACGAACTGCTCAGCGAGCAGGAACGCGCCGATATCCTGGCCTCTGTCGAGTCGCTGCAGCGCAGCGCCGAAGGGCAGGATCTGGCCGCCATCAAGGTGGCGATAGAAGAAACCGATAAGCAAACGGCCGATTTTGCCGCCCGTCGTATGGATGCCTCCATTCGCCGGGCCCTGGCCGGTCAACGTGTGGATAAGGTGTAACGATGCCGAAGATTGTTTTTCTGCCCCATGCCGAGCTGTGCCCCGAAGGGGCCGCTCTTGAGGCCAAACTGGGTGAAACCGTACTGGACGTGGCCCTGCGCAATGGTATCGACATTGAGCACGCCTGTGAAAAGTCCTGCGCCTGTACTACCTGTCATGTCATAGTGCGGGAAGGCTTCGACTCGCTGGAAGAAAGCTGCGAGCTGGAAGACGATATGCTGGACAAGGCCTGGGGACTCGAGCCCGAGTCGCGCCTGGGGTGCCAGGCCCGGATCAGCGATGAAGATCTGGTGGTCGAGATCCCCAAATATACCGTGAACATGGTATCCGAAGGTCATTGAGCGGGGAGGGGGTATGAGTCTTAAATGGACCGACAGTCGTGACATAGCACTGGAGCTGATGGAGGCTTATCCGGAGACGGATCCGAAAACGGTGCGTTTTACCGATTTGCATCAGTGGATCTGCGAGCTGGAAGACTTTGACGACGACCCAGCCCATTCCAGCGAACGCATCCTCGAGGCCATCATCATGGTCTGGATGGATGAATACGAATAAAGCGGCAAGCAGTAACAGTGAGGAGTGAATCGTAAGGCGTGAGGCGTTTAACCCCTGACTCCTCACCCTTTGCCCTTACCGTTTTTAACTTACAGCTTACCGCTGTTTTCAAGCCACAGTTCTTCTGTGGCTTTTTCCGTTTTTCAGTCGACAGAACAAGGAATGACCATGCCAGCAATGATGAATGTCGTGCTCTGTGCCGAAAACGCCCCAACCCTGTGGGGAGACAAGGCGCTGTTGAGTTTCAAGGATGATGAAGCCCGGGTGCACGTGCCCGACGCCGCTGAACAGGAGCGCAAGGCACAACAGGCCGGGCGCAAGCTCGATGCCATGGGTATCAAGGCAGTACGGTTGAGCGGCGATGGCTGGCAGCTGGAAAGCCGCTGGGCCTTCGCCCAGGGCTTCTACAATGCCCGTGGCGGTCAGCAGTTGGAGTGGGGCGAGACGGCGGCGGATGAACTGGCCGAGCTCGAGGCCCGCAACCAGTCTTCTCGCTGGGTACGGAAGATGATCAATGGTACCCCGGAAGAGGTTTACCCTGCCTTCCTGGCCGCCGAGGCGGGCAAGTTCATTCAGTCGCTGGCCCCCAATGCGGTCACCTATCGCACCTACAGCGGCGAGCAGCTCAAGGATCTGGGTTATGTAGGCATCTATGAAGTCGGCCGGGGCAGCGAACGTCCGCCCACCCTGCTGGAGCTGGATTTCAACCCGATCGGCAAGGCCGATGCGCCGGTTGCCGCCGCGCTGGTGGGCAAGGGCATTACCTTCGACTCCGGTGGCTACAGCATCAAGTCGTCCGACGGCATGGCGGTGATGAAGTCCGACATGGGCGGTGCCGCTACCGTGACCGGCGCTCTGGCGCTGGCCATTCAGCGTGGCCTGCAGCAGCGGGTCAAGCTGTTCCTGTGCTGTGCCGAAAACCTGATTTCCGGCCATGCTTTCAAGCTGGGTGACATTCTTACCTACAAGAACGGCATTACCGTGGAAATCCTCAACACCGATGCGGAAGGTCGCCTGGTGCTGGCCGACGGTCTGCTGGCAGCCAGCGCCACCGGTGCGCCTTTTATCCTGGATGCGGCCACCCTGACCGGTGCCGCCAAGATGGCGCTGGGCCGGGATTACAATGCGGTGTTCAGCATGAACGAGGAACTGGCCCAGAGCACGGTACAGGCGGCCCGAGCCGAGTACGAGAAAGCCTGGCATCTGCCGCTGGAGCCCTTCCATGTAGGTCAGCTGACCTCGTCGTTTGCCGATATGGCCAATATTCATGGTGGCGAGGGCATGGCGGGGGCATCCACTGCGGCGGCGTTTCTGTCGCGCTTCGTGCCGGAAAGCGGCTGTCAGTGGGTGCACATGGACCTGTCCGGTTCTTACCAGAGGTCGGCCAACGATCTGTGGGCGGCCGGTGGCAAGGGCCACGGCGTGCGCACCATCGCCGCCATGCTGGCCCAGGTATGCGAAGGTACCGACTAATACCAAACTGATTAAATAACTGATCTATTTGATTACTCTGCAAAGGTCGGACAAAGGGCCCGCTCCGCCGACACGCCGTGAATACCTCCATGTAGGCTCAGCCGCACCATCCGTGGTGCGGATGGTCGGCTGAGCAGATCCCTTTGTCCTCCCTGATGCCGCAGAGTCATCTGTTGGCACTGTCTACAGGCAACTCGAAGCTCAGGAAGAGGCAACAGAGACGACCTCCCACGACCGTGAAATGCCAGGGCCGAAAAATGCTCCTGC
>JBFGZI010000140.1:0-6314 GCA_041586855.1 Oceanisphaera sp.
CACGCTGATGAAGGTGAAGTAGGCCAGTACGCCGGACAGGGCGGGAGTCACAATCCAGGAGCCGATGATACCGAGCACCATGGTCCACTGAACGGCATCCGAACCCAGGGAGACCAGGGCAAAACCGATAATGGCGCCGACAATGGAGTGGGTGGTGGACACCGGCCAGCCGAAGCAGGAGGCCAGCAGCAGCCAGGTACCGGCCGCCAGCAGCGAGGCAATCATGCCGAACACCAGCAGATCGGGATGCCCGTCGAAGGCGCTGACATCTATGATGCCCTTGCGGATGGTGGAGGTGACCTCGCCGCCGGCCAGATAGGCGCCGGCAAACTCGAAGATCATGGCGATGATGATCGCCTGCTTGATGGTCAGCGAGCGGGTGCCCACCGAGGTGCCCATGGCGTTGGCCACATCGTTGGCCCCAATACCCCAGGCCATGAACAGGCCGAATACGGCGGCGATCAGGATCAGCGTGGTGCCGTAGTTAGCGATGATATCCATTGTTATACCTTGTTATGCCTAGTTATTTCACTCAGGAACGGGACAGCATCAGTTCTAAACGGGAACCCACCCGTTCGGCCTGATCTGCCAGGTCACCGACCCATTCGAGGATCTTGTACAGGAACATGACATCGATAGGGTTATAGCCGTCTTCGATGGCCTGCAGCTGTTTGCGCAGCTTGGCTTGCATCACATCGGTATCATCTTCGATCAGGTCGAGCTGGTGTATCATCTCGGACACCAGATCCATCTCCCGACCCTTGAAGCCGGTTTCCAGCAGCTCGTCGAGCTCGTCGATGGCTTTGGCGGCCTGAGCGGTCGCATCGATACACCGGCTGAGGTATTCCATGAAGGCGGGTTTGAGTTGCGGTGGAATGCCCATCTGACGACCGACCATGCGGCCGGAGATGTCTTTCGCCTTGTTGGCGATCTTGTCCTGCTGGGTGAGCAGTTCCAGCATGTCGGTACGCTCAACCGGCATGAAGAGGCCGCGAGGGAGTTTGAGACGAATTTCTCGTTTCAGCGTGTCGGCTTCCCGTTCGAGCTGGGAAATGCGCCTTTGAATGATCCCGGCTTGTTCCCAATCCTGCTCCCACATGGCGTCGAAGAAGGGAACCAATTGCTGTGCAGCTTCATGGACTTTCATCACATGCTTCTGCAGGGGCTTGATCGGGGACTTGGCAAAGAGTCCTAAAATAGTATTTACTGGCATGGCCAACCCTGTTTCGGTGAAAAAACACTCGATACATTAAAGTGGCGCGAATGGTAACTTAACTATAAAGGCAAGAAAACAGCATTTTTCATGATGTCGAGGTTTCGGTACCTTGGTATTTTATTATTGTACTTTCAAATCAAAAGGTTGGAACTTCCGGACACCCTTATGGATACAGAAATCGAACTCAAGTTTCTTGTCTCAGCCGATGTGGCCAATCGGCTGCCCACATTGTTGCAATCTTACCAAATCCTCAAGCAGGACCAGCAGCACCTGGCCAACACCTATTTCGATACCGCCGATCTGGCGCTGCGCAAGATGGATGCCGGCCTGCGCATTCGCAGTCAGAACGGGGAAATGGAACAAACCGTCAAGCTGGCGGGCAGCCAGGTCGGTGGCCTGCATCAAAGGCCGGAATATAATGTGCCCCTGACGGTGCATACCCCGGATTTGTCTCTGTTTCCGGCCCGGATCTGGCCCGAAGGGGCGAACCCGGCGCAGATACAACAGTCACTGCAGCCCCTGTTCAGCACCGACTTTTTGCGTCGGCGCTGGTTACTGGTGGTCGACGGCACCGAAATAGAACTGGCTCTGGATGAAGGTGAGATACAGGCGGGAGACAAGCGAGAGCCGATTCACGAGTTGGAGCTGGAACTGGTCAAGGGTGATGCCTCGCAGCTGTTCGAGCTGGCCGAGATCCTGGTGAAAGAGGGGGGCTTGCGGCTGGGGGCGGTATCGAAGGCCAAGCGCGGCTACCAACTGGCGGGGCTCAGCCCCAGGCTCGGGCTGCAAATGCTGGAGCCCCTGGCACTTCAGCCCGGGGATGCCTGTGAGCAGACCATGGTCGCCTTGCTGCACAAGGGGTTGCGCCACTGGCAGCATCATGAAGAAGGCTGGCTGGCTGAACCGGATCTCGAATGGCTGGTACAGCTGAGAGAGGGGGTTTCTCTGGTACACCAGACCCTGCTGCTGTTTGGCGAACTGGTCTCGCACCGGGTCAACAGTGGCTGGATCGATGATCTGCTGTGGTTGCAGCAGCAGTTGTCCTGGCTGGATCGGGCTCAGATGCTGGCACACCTGACCGGCGACAGGGGCCACTACCTGCGTCGACTGGACTGCCAGAAAACCCTGGTCAGCCAATTGATGGCTCAGCAGGCGCAGCTGCCCGACGAAGCCCAGCTGCGGACCTTGTTTTACAGCCCCCGTTATGGACGCCTGATGCTGGGACTGACTCACTGGCTGTACCGACAGGACTGGCGAGCCGGGCTGGCCCCGGCGCAGACGGCCCAGTTGGCGGCCCCGGTGGCAGATCTGGCCCGGAAATGGCTGGATGACAGCTGGCATACTCTGCGTCACAGCGCCCTGGGAAAGCCGGAGTTGAATGGTGCGCAATACATACAGCAAAAGGGCAAGCTCAGACGCAACCTCATGGTCGGGCTCTGTTTCAGCACCCTGTATCCGGAAGTGGATCGGATGGCGTTTCGCATGCCCTGGCTCGACATACTGCGCGGCATCGAAGACCTGGACATGCTGTCGCCCCTGCTGGATTTGAGTGAGGATCTGGACGAGCAGGACGGCGCCGAGCTGGATGAATGGCTGGCGCGTAAACAGCGTTTTCTGCTGGAGGCGCTGGAACAATCACGCAGCCAGGCGTTGTTGCTGAAACCCTATTGGCGTTGAGATAAAAGCAGCCGTAAACCCTGTTGCTTCTTTATGTAGCAAGCCGGTTTGTTACTCAAGAGCAGGCTGGCAACTCAGGGCTTCAGCATCTGCTGGCTGTAGCTCAGCAATTCATCCATTACCTTATGTTTTATTTCCAGCTGCTGTTCGGGCTGCAGGCCGTAGCGCTCGGCCAGATGAACATAATCTTCCGGACTGAGCGACACCGTCAGCCGGGGGCGCTTGGGTTTGTCGGCGGTGGGCAGGGTCAGAATATGGCGGATCTGATCCGAGGGACTCAGGCCGTTATCCAGTGCTTCTCTCCGGATCTGGTACTGCAGGGCTTCATCCATATCGAAGGCAACCTGCACCGCCTTGGCGGCGCGGACCGAGCTTTGCCATTTATCCGGCAGCTTGCGTTGGTTCATGAACGGCCCCTCAGTTGTTGCTGTAACCGTGCCAGTACCTGATCGGCACTGCGCACTTCTGTGGCTGCCGGTGTCGCCTCGGGCTCCGAGTCTGCTGCCTGTTGCTGCTCTCGTGCCCGTATGTCGGCCAATGCCTGTTTGGCGTTGACCAGTGTCACCGCCGGGTGCCGGCGAATGGCACTCATGGTCTTGCGTACACAGGCGGTGGTCTTGGCCATGGCCAGCTGGCGACAGAGGTCGTGATAATGGCGCTCGGCACTCAGCCAGCGGCTCTGATAATAACGCTGCCGTTTAAGCAGGCTGGTGAGCGCCGACTGTCCGGCATCAAGGCGGTCTTCTTCGCGGGCCAGCTCGGTGGCCAGCTTGTGGGCTCGTTCCTGTTCACCGGTGGCCAAGGCAGCCAGTGCAGCCTGTTCCCGTTCGGCCCGCTGCTGCTGCAAAACAGGCAGTTGCCGGCGCAGCTGTTCGACATCCAGCCCTATCTGCCGGCACTGGCGTGCCAGCCCCTGCATATGCTGTTCGGCATGGCGGCAATCGCGCAGCAGCTGCACGCAGACCCGATCCGATTCCAGGCCGCCATTATCCGAGCTCTGCAGGTTACGCAGTACCTGACCCAGGGTGCTCATAGACAGGCCCTCATAATAGAAACTCCGCCATGTCTTCGATCACTTCCAGACAGTTGTCGCTCAACACCGCCAGTTCGTGTTCGATATCGGCCAGGGCAGAATTGAGCGACAGGGCGCCGAATACCACATACCAGTCATCGAGCCGGGCAAAGGCCGACAGCGGCATGGGGATATTCATGTCGAGCATGGCCTCGAGCATGGCCTGGCGCCGGCCTGGGTCTACCTGGCGTTCATCCCACAGGTAGCTGATACAGAGGATCTGATCGTCGGAGACCGAAATAAACAACGGCAGTTCTTCCCGCCCTTCGACCGTGACCTTGAGTACCTCGACGTCGCCGGAGATGGGAAAGCATTGAAAGCGAAAGCCGGTAGTCGATTGCTCGTCGAGCCGTTCGAGGTGGTGGCCGATAACTGATAGATCCATCAAGAGGTCCTGACATAATAAGTCCGTTACAGACTAAATCAGCTGTTACCCTCAGCGCAAGTCCGCCCTTCGATGCACCAGGGCGCACGACAATCTGCACCGACGCACTGTGCAACGACGACAACAATGATAATCTGCCGTCAGACGCCGCCGACAAGGATACGTACATGGTTGATATGCCCTCCCTGCTGAAAACCCGGGCCGACAAGCACTGGTCCCGCTTCGAAGAAGGTGCCGCCGAGGTGGTGGCTGCCTTGAGCGAACAACGCCGCGCTCAGCTCCACACCCTGTTTGCCTGCAGCGATTTCGCCGCCGACAGCCTGTGCCGGCAGCCCGAACTGGCGCTGGAACTGGACGACGATCAGGACCTGCACAACGCCAATCGCGCCGAGCGTTATCAGCCCGAGCTGGCGCGGTTGCTGGCCGGGGTGAATGACGAGCCTGCTCTGCAGCGTGTCTTGCGCCGTTTTCGCCGGCGCGAGCTGTTGCTGATCGCCTGGCGCGAGATGCTGCTGGGCGCCGAGGTGGAAGAAAGCTTCGCGCATATTTCGGCGCTGGCCGATGCCCTGATCGTGGCGGCCTATCGCTGGTGGTATCAACGGCAGTGCGCCGAGTTGGGCACTCCCACCGACAGTGAAGGTAATGCCGTGCCCATGCTGATCCTGGGCATGGGCAAGCTGGGCGGACGCGAGCTGAATTTTTCCTCCGATATCGACCTGATTTTTACCTTTCCCCATAACGGCGTGACCCGGGGCGGGCGCCGCGAGCTGGCCAATCAGCAGTTCTTTATCCGCCTGGGGCAGAAGCTGGTCAACGCCCTGCACCAGACCACGGTTGACGGTCAGGTCTACCGGGTAGATATGCGATTGCGTCCCTTCGGCGAGTCGGGGCCATTGGCGGTCAGTTTTGCCGCCATGGAAGATTACTACCAGCATCATGGCCGCACCTGGGAGCGTTACGCCATGGTCAAGGCGCGCATTCTCAACGACGAGGGCGACTACACCGCCGAGCTGCGGGCCATGCTCAAGCCCTTCGTTTTTCGTCGCTATATCGACTTCGGAGTAATCGACTCCCTGCGTCAGATGAAGGCGATGATCGCCGCCGAAGTACGACGCAAGGGACTGCAGGACAATATCAAGCTGGGGGCCGGCGGCATTCGCGAGGTGGAATTTATTGCCCAGGTCTTTCAGCTGATCCGCGGTGGCCGTGAGCCGGCGTTGCAGGTGCGCCACCTGCCGGATGCCCTGGCGGCAATTCGGGAGTCCGGGGCCCTGACTGCAACCGAGGCCGGGCAGCTGCACCAGAGCTATCGCCTGTTACGCCGGGTCGAAAATTTTCTGCAGGCGTTCGACGATCAGCAGACCCAGACCCTGCCTCAGGATGAGCTCAATCGCAGCCGGCTGGCCTGGCTGATGGGGCACGACGGTTGGGACAGCTTCTATCAGGCGTTGCGCCAGGCCATGGACGAGGTACACCGGCAGTTTGGCGGCCTGATCGGCGATAGTTCCGAGGCCGAAGACGAAGGCGCGGCCCAGATCTGGTTCGATCTGTGGCAAACCGAACTGGACGAGTCGGAGCTGCTCCCCGTGCTGCAGGAACAGGGCATGGCCGAGGACAAGGCCATGCGCCTGGCCCGGGCGCTCAACAGCTTCAAGGAAGAGTGCCCGCGTCGGGCCATGGGCCCCCAGGGGCGACAGGCGCTGGACAAGCTGATGCCGGTGCTGCTCGACAAGGTCAATCAGTCGGACACGCCCGGGATCCTGTTTTCCCGGCTGCAGAAGCTGCTGCTGCAAATCGTGACTCGTACCGCCTATCTGCAGCTGCTGGTGGAAAATGCCGGTGCCCTGACCCAGTTGATCCGCCTGTGCGAGGCCAGCTCGCTGGTGGCCGAACAGCTGGCCCGTTATCCGATACTGCTGGACGAGCTGCTGGTGCCCCAGGTGCTGTACAAGCCCATGCCGCTC
>JBFGZI010000141.1:0-6312 GCA_041586855.1 Oceanisphaera sp.
ATGGTCGGCTGAGGCTATCCCAGCCACCTCTTTTTAGGCTCCGAGTCGTCGGTGAGCACCACTGACAGATCACTCCGCTGCTGACGGGAGGGCAAAGGGTGTCTGCTCAACCGACCATCCGCGCCAAGGATGGCGCGGTTTGAGCCCCCAGGGAGGGGGTTACGGCGTGTCGGCTGAGCAGTGCGCTTTGCCTGATGACATCATTAAGATCAACAGACCCTAAGAGACAGGCTGTCAGTCATAAGCTGCCCGATGATTTGTGATGTTGGCTTATAGCTTTCAGCTTACGGCTTAACGCTGCTGTTCCCTCAGCGTTGGTCGTCGACCATCACCCCGGCCGGGGGGGTAAAGGTAAAGGTGTCGGCACCGGTGGCGGGTTTGGTATTCACCTGCGTCAGGGTAAATTCGCTGCGTTGACCGCCGGACTCGATCACCGTAAATCGCTGAATGCGGTTGCTGCGGTCGAAGCGCAGGCTGAACTGACTGATCAGCTCGCCCGGATCCTTGCTGGTCACCACATAATCGGCGCCCTTACGGGCCACATTGTATTGCTGCCAGCGCCGACCGTCACCACCGGCAATCAGCAGAAAGGGCGTGTTCTGTATCGCCTGCTCCAGCGGCGCTATGCTCACCTGCTCCACGAAGGGGTCGTACACCCAGACATCATTGCCGTTGGACACAATCAGACTCTCGTCCGGCGACACCGTATGCCAGCGAAAGCGGTCGGGCCGGGCCAGTTGCATGGTGCCTTCGGCACTTTGCATGGGCGCACCCTGCTCATCGAATACCTGCTGGCTGAAGCTGGCAGAAAATCGGTCGAAGGAGGCCAGCTTCTGCTGCAGTTCGGCGCGCGCATCGGCCAGTGCCACAGCACTCACCGACCACAACAGTATTCCCAAGGTTGCCAGTTTTTTCATGGTTACTCCCTGGCTGGCGGAGGCGCCAGCACTTCACGTTGACCGTTGCCGCCTGCGGAACTGACGATACCCTGGTATTCCATCTGTTCGATCATGCGGGCGGCCCTGTTATAGCCTATTTTTAACTTGCGCTGCACGCTGGAGGTAGAGCCACGACGACTCTCTACGACAAAAGCCACCGCTTCGTCGAACAGCGGATCCAGCTCTTCATCGCCGCCTTCCGGCGCCTCGCCGGGCAGCAGGCCGTCGGCGCCTACGTCACCGCTCAGAATATCCTCGATATAGTCGGGCTCGCCCCGCTCCTTCCAGGCCGCCACCACCCTGTGCACTTCATGGTCATCCACAAAGGCACCGTGCACCCGGGTCGGATTACTATCTCCGGCGGGCAGATAGAGCATGTCGCCCATGCCGAGCAGCGATTCGGCCCCCTGCTGGTCGAGAATGGTGCGCGAGTCGATTTTGCTCGAGACCTGGAACGACATCCGGGTCGGAATATTGGCCTTGATAAGACCGGTGATCACATCCACCGAGGGTCGCTGGGTGGCCAGAATCAAATGAATACCGGCTGCCCGCGCCTTCTGGGCGATACGGGCAATCAGCTCTTCCACCTTCTTGCCGACGATCATCATCATGTCGGCAAATTCGTCGATCACCACCACTATATGGGGCAGCTTTTCCAGCGCCGGTGGATAGGTGTCCATCGACTGGGTCGGCTCCCACAAGGGATCCCGCAGCGGCTCGCCGGCATCTATCGCCTCCTGCACCTTGGTATTGAAGCCCTTGAGATTGCGCACGCCCATGGCCGACATCAGCTTGTAGCGTCGTTCCATCTCGCCCACGCACCAGCGTAGGGCATTGGCGGCTTCTTTCATGTCGGTGACCACTTCGGTCAGCAGGTGCGGTATACCTTCGTAGACCGACAGTTCCAGCATCTTGGGATCGATCATGATGAAGCGCACTTCGTCCGGCGTGGCCTTGTACAGCATCGACAGTATCATGACGTTGACCCCCACCGACTTACCGGAGCCGGTGGTACCGGCCACCAGCACGTGGGGCATCTTGGCCAGATTGACGATCACCGGCTCGCCGGCGATGTCCTGCCCCAGCACCAGGGTCAACGGATGCTCGTTGCGCGCAAAGGCCTCGCTGTCCATCACCTCGCGCAGATAGACGGTTTCGCGCCGGGTGTTGGGTAATTCCAGTCCCACATAGGGTTTGCCGGGGATCACTTCCACCACCCGTACACTGATGGCGGACAGAGAGCGGGCCAGATCCCGGGCCAGGTTGGTGATTTTGCTGACCTTGACTCCGGGGGCCAGATCCAGCTCGAAACGGGTGATCACCGGGCCCGGATAGACCCCGACCACGTTGGCTTGCACGTTGTAATCCGCCAGTTTGGCTTCCACCAGACGGGCGATGCGGTCGAGTTCCGCCTCGCTGACCGTATGTTGCCGGGGCTTGGGCAAATCCAGCAACTCTACCGAGGGCAAGGGAGACAGGTCTCGGCGCTTAGAAGCCACCGGTGCCGGCGTTCGTGGCATAGGTACAGGGGCGGCCGGGGCTTCACCCTCGTTCAGCCAGGGCAGGTCCAACTCTTCTTCATCGTCATTATCCAGCGCCCAACCGTTCGTCTCGGCGAGGGTGGCCATGGCTGCGTCCTGCTCGGGCACGGCTCCCAGTACCGGTTCTTTGCGTACCGGCGGGGTTTTCTTCTGTATCGGAGCCTGCTTTTCTGTCTTGGCGGCAACCGGAGTCAACAGCGGATCGTCCTGCTCCGTTTCCCATTCCGGCTCCGGACTCTCTTCTGACTCCAACTGACCACCGAGTCGCTCCTTGAACCGGCGCCAGCCCACGAATCCCGCTTCGGACGGGAGCGGATCAACCTCGCTGGCAGGCGTAGCCGGTGTCGGCACTTCGCCGATACCCTGACGGCGGCGTCCGACACCGCTCTGCCAGTCGACCAGTTGTTGCGGTATCTGACTGAGCCAGTGAGGCATATTCAACACCGCCGCCCCCAAATACTCCACGATCAACAACCAGGACCAGCCACTGAAGAAGGTGACGCCGGTGGCAAAACCACACAGTAGCACCAGAGTGGTGCCAAGAGAGCCAAACATAGCGTTCAGGGCCGACGCCAGCATATCGCCGATGAGGCCGCCGGAAGAAAAGTAATAGATGTTGCCCACGTTCATGCTGGTCAGTGCCAACAGGCTGAACAACAGCATCAGAAAACCGATAATGCGCAGGCCCAGGGTCAGATAGCAGATGTCACTCAAGGCTTTCGGCCGCCACAGGGTGGCCCAGCCGATCAGCACCATGAAAAATGGCATCAGATAAGCCGAGAAGCCGAAGGCAAACAGCAGTATATCTGCCAGCCAGGCACCCGCAGGCCCGGCGGCATTACGAATGTCTCCGCCCCATGCGGTTTGCGACCAGCCCGGATCCGAGGGATGGTAAGAGACCAGCGATAACATCATGAAGATCGCCAGTAATATAATGGTGATCAATCCGGCCTCAAACAGACGCTGTAAACCAGACATGGGAGTAAACAGCTTTTTCTCCGCCAAACGCCCGCTCCTCGCTCTTGTATTATGTTGTGTCACGCAATATGGAAATGCTGCGACAGGGAAAGTCGTCAGCCATCAAACGACAAACGAGCGGCCGGGGCCGCTCGCAGAGTCAGGTTCATCTCGGTCCCTGCCCAGCATAAAAATACCAGAGCCGGGCACAATAGCACAGCTTATCGGGTATTTATCACCAGACGGTTACTCTGCTTCACTTCTTCCATCACCACATAGGTGCGGGTATCGTTCACCCCTGGCAGCCGCAGCAGGGTTTCGCCCAGCAGCTTGCGATAGGCAGACATGTCCGCCACCCGGGTCTTGAGCAGGTAGTCGAAATCTCCGGATACCAGATGGCATTCCTGAATTTCTTCCAGCTTCTGCACCGCATCGTTAAATTCGTCAAACACGTCCGGTGTGCCGCGGTTAAGAGTAATTTCGACAAAGACCAGCAGCGACGCATCCAGAAACTGAGGGTTGAGAATGGCGGTATAACCTTCGATATAACCCTGTCGTTCCAGACGACGAACCCGCTCGAGGCAAGGCGTAGGGCTCAGGCCCACCCGCTTGGACAACTCCACGTTGGAAATACGGCCGTCTTGCTGCAGTTCATTGAGTATGTTGCGATCGATACGGTCGAGCTCTTTGGCCGGCCTGCTGTTTAAATCCAACACTTCATCCATCCTTTGACTCATTTTCGATACATTCCACTATGAACATTGAACTTATATGGCATAAAACCACACATCTATGCAATAGACCTTTAGCCGG
This sequence comes from Oceanisphaera sp., assembly GCA_041586855.1. Classification (GTDB taxonomy): domain Bacteria; phylum Pseudomonadota; class Gammaproteobacteria; order Enterobacterales; family Aeromonadaceae; genus Oceanimonas. The sequence goes on from JBFGZI010000141.1 coordinate 4,250, forward strand.
AAGCAGGTTTTTCAACCGACTGCCGACTCGGCGGCAGTGTCCAACCTTGCATCCAACAGGCTAAAAGCAAATAAAAAAACAGAAAAAACGATTATATATACAATCGAGATAATCAGCAGCTTAACATGGAAAACAGCAAGCAGATAGCACATACGTTTGATATTTATATGAAATAACTATCATTACCAAATTTTTATGCCTGTAACTGGCTGTTTTAACTATCGAGATATTAGCTTTGATGGTTTTCACCACAAAACAGGCTAAGTATCCGCCAGTTAGCCACCCTACCGATACTACACCTGTGAATTGATATAAAAAACCTATTTTATGTTGATTTACCCCACCGACCAAACCTTACTATGAAAAGGGTTATATTGCATAACTATTCGTTCTAACCTTCCATTTTCATAATAACCCTGCAAACGAAACCTTTTCACATCATGCCGCTGGCGACAATCGCCTCGTAGCGCTTTATTCCCTCAGGCCTATCCCCTACAATCGAGACCACTTTTTATCTGTCTGGATGCCAAGGTTGGAGAGACAAATGAGCCAAGCCAAACACGCCAAACTGCTTATTCTGGGTTCTGGCCCTGCAGGGTATACCGCCGCCGTTTATGCGGCCCGCGCCAACCTTAATCCGGTACTGGTGACCGGTATTCAACAAGGTGGTCAGCTGACCACCACCACAGATGTGGAAAACTGGCCGGGTGACGCCGAAGGGTTGACCGGTCCGGCGTTAATGGATCGCATGAAAGAGCACGCCGAACGTTTTGAAACCGAAATTCTGTTCGACCATATCAACAGCGTGGATTTGCAGCAACGTCCGTTCCGGCTGAAAGGCGATGACGGCGAATACAGCTGTGATGCCCTGGTGATCGCCACCGGCGCCTCCGCCAAATATCTGGGCCTGCCTTCCGAAGAAGCCTATCAGGGCCGCGGCGTATCGGCCTGCGCCACCTGTGACGGTTTTTTCTATCGCAACCAGAAAGTCGCCGTGGTCGGCGGTGGCAATACCGCGGTGGAAGAAGCGCTGTATCTGTCCAACATCGCCGCCGAGGTACATCTGGTACACAGACGCGAACAGTTCCGCTCCGAGAAGATCCTGATCGACCGGCTGATGGACAAGGTAGAGAACGGCAACATCACCCTGCATGTCAACCGTACTCTGGACGAAGTGCTGGGCGACGAAATGGGCGTGACCGGTATTCGTCTGAGAGACACCCAGACCGATGCCACCGAGCAGCTGGAGCTGGCCGGCGTCTTCATCGCCATCGGCCATCAGCCCAACACCCAGATCTTCGAAGGCCAGCTGGAGATGGAAAACGGCTACCTCAAGGTGCAGTCCGGTCTGCATGGCAACGCCACCCAGACCAGCATCGAAGGCGTGTTCGCCGCCGGTGACGTCATGGATCACGTTTATCGCCAGGCCATTACCTCCGCCGGCACCGGTTGCATGGCGGCACTGGATGCCGAACGCTACCTCGACGGTCTGAAGTAAACGATACGTCATATGCAGTAACCAAAACGGCGCTGTTGATACAGCGCCGTTTTTATTGCTATCGGTAGCCCTGCGCAAAGGTCGGACAAACGGCCCGCTCCCCCGACACGCCGTGAATCCTTCCCTGGAGGCTCCACCGCGCCATCCCTGGCGCGGAGGGTCGGCTGAGCAGATCCCTTTGTCCTCCTTGATGCTCCAAAGTCGCCTGTTGGCGCTGTCTGCGGCTAACTCGGATCTCGGGAAGAGGCAACAGAGATGCCCTCCCGCGACCGTGAAATGCCAGGGCCGTAAAATGCTCCTGCCGTTCCGGCATTCCCGCCCTCCTTGGCGGTCAGATGGCATTTCCGAGCCCCCAGGGGGCGAGCTTGTCTCGCCGTGACGAACGGTTGCAGCCTGACCACACATCCAGTGAATGTTCGCAGTAGGCTGCAACGGTGAGTGTCATTTACCGGTGGCGTGTCGTGGGAGGCGGCTGTGTTGCCTCTGGGGTACAGACCAAAAGCCTCAGATGCTCAATGTAACTGGTATAAAGCAATCTTATCCGACGGCAGTCAGTGGTGCCTTG
>JBFGZI010000142.1:0-6300 GCA_041586855.1 Oceanisphaera sp.
ACCCTGGGCATCTTTCAGGGGCTGCCGGGCGCCCGGGCCTGGCGGCGTCACCTGAGCGAAAACGCCCACAAGGCCGGTGCCGGCATCGAGGTGGTAGAGGCGGCCATGGCCAAGGTGCCGGAGTCGGTACCCGAGACGGTGCTTGACTACAGTTAAGGTCTTTTTTGCCTGAGCATCACATTTTCCAGCGTCAGCACAACGGCCTGGAGTCATTAGAACGGGAAGGGTGGTAATACCGAGTTGCCTGTAGACGACGCCAACAGGCAACTCCCTGGCATCAGGGAGGATAAAGGGATCTGCTCCGCCTACCATCTGACCGCCATGGATGGCGGGAATGCCTGGACGGCAGGAGCATTTCCCGGCCGCACCAAGGATGGCACGGCGGAGCCTACATGGAGGTATTCACGGCGTGTCGGGGGAGCGGGCCCTTTGTCCGACCTTTGCAGAGCAACCAAATAGATCAGTTATTTACTCTGTTTGGTATAATACATAGTTCCCGTTTTTAATGGCTAATGATAGTTAGTGGCTATCAATATCTGTGATTTTAACGATTTCAGCAATGTAATGATTCTTGGCATACTGAGTCCACTCAAGCGGAACCTCACTAGATAAGGATCACCATATGTTGACTGATAAAACCGGCCAGGCCGTACCCCAGGTAACCTTCAGAACCCGTCAGGGTGAGGAGTGGGTCGATGTCACCACCGACGAACTCTTCAAAGGCAAAACGGTGGTGGTATTTTCTCTGCCCGGCGCCTTTACCCCGACCTGTTCTTCCACCCACCTGCCACGCTATAACGAGCTGGCACCGGTATTGTTCGACAACGGTGTGGACGACATCATCTGCCTCAGCGTTAACGATACCTTCGTGATGAACGCCTGGCTCAAGGATCAGGAAGCGGAGCAGATCCGGGTTATTCCCGATGGCAACGGCGAATTCACCGATGGCATGGGCATGCTGGTGGACAAACAGGATCTGGGCTTCGGCAAGCGCTCCTGGCGTTATTCCATGCTGGTGAAGGACGGCATCATCGAGAAGATGTTCATCGAACCGAACAAGCCCGGTGACCCCTTCGAGGTGTCCGACGCCGATACCATGCTGGCTCACATCAACCCGCAGGCGGCCAAGCCATCTTCCATTACCCTGTTCAGCAAGCCGGGCTGTCCTTTCTGTGCCAAGGCCAAGCAAATGTTGCTGGATCAGGGTATGCGCTACGAGGAAGTGGTGTTGGGTCAGGATGCCACCAGCATTACCCTGAAGGCGGTGTCGGGCCGGGCCACGGTGCCGCAGATCTTCATCGATGGTCGTCATATCGGCGGTAGCGATGAGCTGGCAGAGTATCTGGCATAACGGAATGCCCAGTAGTACAGGAACAAGCAGTACAGAAAAAAGGGGCGAAAGCCCCTTTTTTCGTTCTGTGACTCGAGCCGGTAGCGCCCTGAACGCGGCTTTCCATTTGCCGTTAAATCGGTGATGATGAGCGCAGAAGTGGCATAATACCAATCCCAGTAATGATCTGGTCATATTGAGGCCCCCAGACCAGAGGCAACACAGCCGCCTCCCTCGACCCGCTACGAGTACATCCATGTAAGCTCGGAAATGCCGCCCCTGGCATTTCACGGTCGTGGGAGTCGTTCTCTGTTGCCTCTTCTGGAACACCGAGTTGTCTGCAGGCAGTGCTAACAGGCGACGCCGGAGCGGGCCCTTTGTCCGGGATCGGTATGCCAGTCAAAAAGATCGAATATTTAATGCGATGGGCATAAAAACAACGGTGAAGATGTGAACCTAAGGGATCTGGAATATCTGGTGGCGTTGGCCGAAGAGCGTCACTTTCGCAAGGCGGCGGAAAAATGCTTCGTCAGTCAGCCTACCCTGAGTGGCCAGCTGCGCAAGCTGGAAGACGAGCTGGGTGTGGTGCTGATGGAACGCACTTCCCGCAAGGTGCTGTTTACCCCGGCGGGGGACGCTATTACCGCTCAGGCCCGCCGGGTATTGGCAGAGACCAAGGAACTGCGCGATATCGCCCGCACCTTTACCGAGCCGATGTCGGGTGAACTGCACATCGGCCTGATCCCGACCGTAGGCCCTTACCTGCTGCCCCATATCATACCGGTACTGAAACAGCACTTTCCCGAGCTGCATATCTATCTGTACGAAGCCCAGACCCACAGCTTGCTGAAACAGCTGGCGGATGGGGATCTGGACTGCCTGATCCTGGCGCAGCTCGAGCACATGGATAACTTCGGCTCCTTGCCCCTGTACGACGAGCCGATGCGGCTGGCGCTACCGGCAGAGCATGCCTGGGCCGAACGTGAACAGATAGCATTGAGTGAGCTGCAGGGAGAGAAACTGCTGATGCTGGAAGACGGCCATTGCCTGCGGGATCAGGCCATGGGCTTCTGCTTTGCCGCCGGCATCGGTGAAGACAACCATTTTCAGGCCACCAGCCTCGAAACCCTGCGCAACATGGTGGCGGCAGGATCGGGGCTGACCCTGATCCCGCAGCTGGCCATCGGCCTGCACAATGGCAATCTGGGGGTGAGTTACATACCGGTGACGGATCCCGAGCCTCAGCGCACCATAGCGCTGCTGTATCGCATTCATTCGGTGCGACGACCCTGTTTCAATGAAATGGCCAAGGTCATCAGCCAGCTGATCAAGGGGCTCTTGTAATCCCTGTCTGATCACCTGCCGGTGGCTCAGAACAGCTCATCGGTAATGCTGGTGCCGCCGAATCGCTGCTGAGTCTCCGGACGACCGTAGCGTCTGGGTTCGGTGCCTTCGATAAAGTATTCGGTCATGCCACCTTCGCCATGGCTGAGCAAACCGCTGCCGGTGTCTATGGTGGCGGTGACCAGATGTTCCGGCACGGGCCTATTCTGCTCCGGGTAGTCCTTCAGCGCCACCTTCATGTAATTCACCCAGATGGGCAGGGCTGTGCTGCCGCCAAACTCGCCACCGGCCGTTTGATCCGCACCCAGGTTGGGATTGTGTGCGGTGCGGCCCAGGGGGCGGCCGAAATCGTCGAACCCGACCCAGGCGGTGGCTACCCGGTCGGGAGTAAAGCCGGAAAACCAGGCGTCGCGGGAATCATTGGTAGTGCCGGTCTTGCCGGCGATGTCCTGTCGTTGCAGGGCCCGACCGGCACGCCAGCCGGTGCCGTTCCAGCGTCGGCCGTTACTGGTGCCGCCCTGGATGGCGGAGTTCAGCGCCTCGCTGACCAGGAAGGCATTTTCTTCGCTGATCACAGGTACTCTGCTGGGCTTTGTCTCATATAACAGGTTTCCCTCGGCATCCTCGATACGTTGCACCACAAAGGGAGTCACCCGGGCGCCTCCGTTGGCCAGGGCCGCGTAGCCGGTCACCATCTGCAGCGGCGTGGCGGAAGGAGAGCCCAGCGCCAGGCTTTCTGTCGCCGAAATATTGGCGGTGTCGAAGCCGAAGGCATTCAGCCGCTGCATAGCCACTGGAATACCGGTATCTCGCAGCAGGCGAATGGACACCACGTTCTTGGAGCGGGCCAGCGCTTCCCGTATCCGTATCGGGCCATCATAGACATTGGGTGAGTTGCGGGGTTTCCAGGCGTTGCCGCTGCCGGCATCCCAGTGGTTGATGGGCGCGTCGTTGATCATGCTGGCCAGGGTGAAGCCACTATCCAGCGCCGCCGAATAGATGAAAGGCTTGATATTGGAACCCATCTGCCGGGACGCCTGCTGGGCGCGGTTGAATTTGTTGAGGGTGAAGTTGAAGCCGCCCACCAGTGCCGTTACCGCTCCGCTTGATGGTTCCAACGCCACCAGGGCGCCGTTGACCTCCGGTAGCTGGGCCAGCATCCAGTGCTCGCCCTGAGGCCGGACCCAGATTTGATCGCCCGGGCTCAGGGCCTCTTTGGCCTGGCGCAGGGCATTGCCCTGACGCTTGTCGGAGATATAACGACGCGCCCACTTGATGCCGTCCCACCCGAGCTGGACCTCGCCTCTGTTCTTGATGATCAGGGTGGCGCTACGCTCGGCCACGGCGGTGACCACAGCAGGCTCCAGCGGCCAGTAGCCGGGTTGCTGCTCAAGGTGCTGTTCAATCTGCTCCCGGCTCCAGGGGGTCTTCTGCCACAGGCTGGCGGCCGGGCCGCGATAACCATGGCGCAGATCGTAGGCCAGCAATCCCTCGACCAGGGCGGTATTGGCGGCTTTCTGTTCGTCTGACTGCACAGTGGTATAGACGCTTAGCCCTCGGGTATAGGCCATCTGGCCGAACATGGACAGGGCAAACTGGTGCGCCATTTCTGCCAGGTAGGGAGCATTGAGGGTGATTTCGGCACCGTGATAGCGGGCCACCACTGGCTCTGCCATCGCCTCATCATATTGAGTGCGGCTGATCTTGCCGGTGTCCAGCATGCGGCCGAGTACGACGGCCCTGCGTTCGGCGGCTCGACGCGGATTGCTGATGGGATTAAAGATGGAAGGGCCCTTGGGCAGGCCGGCGATCATCGCCATTTCCGCCAGCGTCAGGTCGCCGACTTCCTTGCCGTAATACACCTGGGCGGCGGCACCGACACCATGAGAGCGGTGTCCGAGTGGAATTTTATTGAGATAGAGTTCGAGAATTTCGTCTTTGCCGAGCAGCGACTCGATATGCAGGGCAATGAAAATTTCCTTTACCTTGCGTATGATGGTTTTTTCCCGAGTGAGGAAGAAATTTCTCGCCACCTGCTGGGTGATGGTGCTGGCACCCTGGCGCTTTTCGCCGGTGGTCAGCCAGACAAATGCCGCCCGGCTGATACCGATGGGATCTATGCCCGGATGTTCATAGAAGCGATCGTCTTCGGTGGCCAGAAAGGCGTCGATCAGCAGTGGTGGCATCTGCGCGACGGTAAGGGGATAGCGGCGTTGTTCGCCGAATTGGGAGATGAGCTCGCCGTCCTGACTGAAGATGCGCATCGGGGTTTCCAGTCGTACGTCTTTAAGAGTGGATACATCCGGCAGTTCGGGCTTGATTTGTTGATAGAGAAAAAATACTGCGGCCACGCCGCTCAGGACCAGAAAAAGACCGAATAAAAACAGGCGAATGAGCCATTTGAGCATGAAGTGAACACCCGAGAAATCATTTTTTAACCAAGTAGTGAGCAAGTATATCCTGTGTCGGTGCTGTTATTCGAGCGCTTTGTTTTTATACTGCGATAACCTTAGCGATTTGTCTGAGTCTATCTACTATTATCAAGATCAATAATAACAAACACATGGATGATTATGTTAAGCCTGAATAAACGCAAGGATTTCCAGGGGATGATTGGAATCGATTTCGGGATGAACAGCATCAAGGCCCTGGCCCTGACAGGAAAACCGGGTCAGTATGAGCTCGAAGCCATGGCCAGTGTCCCCACGCCCAAGGGCAGCATTGTCGATCACCAGTTGCAGGATGTGGATCAGGTGGTGATGGCGCTCAAGCTGTTGCGGCGGAAGCTGAACAGTCGTTGTGACAGCGTAGCGACCGCGGTGACCGGCAGCAGTGTGACCACCAAGACGATTCTGGTGCCGCACAGTTTGTCGCATGAAGAGCTGGAAACCCAGATATTGCTCGAAGCGGAGCAGCATATTCCCTTTCCACTCGATGAAATCAGCCTGGATTACGAAAGCCTGGGTACCAATGCCAACCATCCGGATCGGGATAATATTCTATTGAGTGCCGCCCGTACCGAAAGCATCAATACCCGCGTCAGTGCCCTGGAGCTGGCGGGCTGGCAGACCCGAGTGGTGGATATCGGTGTACACGCCCTGGCCCGTGGAGTGGCTGCCTGCCTGGCGGCAGAAAAGACCGAGGCCGGACTGTTGGCGGTGGTGGATATCGGGGCCGAATGCCTGACCTTTGCGGTAATGGATGAGGGAGAGGTCAGCTACAGTCGATTGCAGAACTTCGGCGGTGCCCAGCTGAGCCGGGAACTGGCCAGACTGAGTGAAATGCCGGCAGACAGCGTGGAGCAGGCCAAGGTAGACAATACTTTTCCCGCCGAAATCCGGGAGGATATCGAACAGCTGCATATCAATACCTTGTTGCAGCATATTCGCCGTAATATCCAGCTGTTTTGCAGCAGCTCCGGTAAAAAGCCGCCTTCCGCCTTGTTTCTCAGTGGCGGCGGTAGTCAGTTGCCGGAGCTGGTGCAGATCCTGCGGCAGGAGCTGAGCCTGCCGGTATTGCAGCCGGGTTTTGAGCACCTGTTCAATGGAGTGCCGAAGAATTACCCCGATGCGGCGGCCTATACCACGGCGCTGGGGCTGGCCTTGAGGAGTTTTACCCCATGTCCA
>JBFGZI010000143.1:0-6178 GCA_041586855.1 Oceanisphaera sp.
CCAGTCTGCTCAGTGGCGCAGATGGGCTCAATCAATATCTGGGTATGAGGTCATGATCGTTGATCATTGCTATCGGCTCGATCTTACCCGGATTCGCGACGGATCGGGTGATCGGGGATGGTGTGCGTAGCTTGTTTATAAATCGAAGGATCCTGTGCATGAAGTTGTGACTTATTCACAGAAGTCAAGGATCATATTTTCCAGGATCGAGTCGATCCGGCTAGAGATCCCGCCCTCGGGCCAGTAGAATAACTGCCCCTTGATTGATCCCTTTGTTCCAGGAGTTCTGATGAGCGCTATGCTTTGGCAGCAGTGTCTTAACCGGCTACAAGATGAATTGCCCTCGGCAGAATTCAGTATGTGGATCCGGCCGCTGCAGGCGGAGCTGGGCGATAACACCCTGACGCTGTTTGCCCCCAATCGCTTCGTACTCGATTGGGTGCGGGACAAGTATCTGCTGCGCATCAACGGCCTGCTGGGCGAATTCTGCGGCAGCAATTGCCCGCAGATGAAGTTCGAGGTGGGTAACAAGCGTACGCCGGTCAATCTGGTGACCAGCGGCAGCAATAGCGGCGGCGGTAGTCAGGGTGGCAAATCACAGGCCAGGGTACAGACGGTGCCGTCCTGGATCGAACAGGCCGACGATCGGCCGCAGATCAATCACAAGAGCAACATGAATCCCAACTATACCTTCGACAACTTCGTCGAGGGTAAGTCCAACCAGCTGGCCCGGGCCGCGGCCCGACAGGTGGCGGACAACCCGGGCGGTGCCTATAACCCGCTGTTTTTATATGGTGGCACCGGCCTGGGCAAGACTCACCTGCTGCACGCGGTGGGCAACGGCATTCGCGCCCGCAAGGCCGATGCCAAGGTTATCTACATGCATTCCGAGCGCTTCGTGCAGGACATGGTCAAGGCGCTGCAGAATAACGCCATCGAAGAATTCAAGCGCTACTACCGCAGCGTGGACGCCCTGCTGATCGACGATATTCAGTTTTTCGCCAACAAGGAGCGCTCGCAGGAGGAATTCTTCCATACCTTCAATGCGCTGCTCGAGGGCAATCAGCAGATCATCCTGACCTCGGATCGTTACCCGAAAGAGATCAACGGGGTCGAGGATCGACTCAAGTCCCGTTTCGGCTGGGGACTGACGGTGGCGATAGAGCCGCCGGAACTGGAAACCCGGGTCGCGATCCTGATGCGCAAGGCCGCCGAGAACAAGATGCACCTGCCCGACGAGGTGGCTTTCTTCATCGCCAAACGGTTGCGCTCCAACGTGCGCGAGCTGGAAGGGGCATTGAACCGGGTGATTGCCAACGCCAACTTTACCGGTCGGGCCATCAACATCGACTTCGTGCGCGAGGCGCTGCGCGACCTGCTGGCGCTGCAGGAAAAGCTGGTAACCATCGACAACATCCAGAAGACGGTGGCCGAATACTACAAGATCAAGGTGGCGGATCTGCTGTCCAAACGGCGTTCCCGCTCGGTGGCGCGTCCGCGCCAGCTGGCCATGGCCCTGGCCAAGGAGCTGACCAATCACTCCCTGCCCGAGATCGGTGATGCCTTCGGCGGCCGGGATCACACCACGGTGCTGCACGCCTGCCGAAAAATCGGCCAGCTGCGTGAAGAGAGTCATGATATAAAGGAAGATTATTCAAACCTCATCCGCACCCTGTCTTCCTGAATCGGAGAACCCCATGCAGTTTACCATCAGCCGCGAAGCGATACTGCGACCCCTGCAATTGGTATCCAGTGCCCTGGGGGGCCGCCCCAACCTGCCGATCCTCAACAATATTCTGCTCAGCGTCGAGAACGACGCCCTGTCGATGACGGGTACCGACACCGAAGTCGAGATGGTGGCGCGGGTCGAGCTGCAGGGGACTGTGAGCGCCGGCCGTACTACGGTGCCGGCGCGCAAGATGCTGGATATCTGCCGGGGCCTGCCCGATGGCGCCGAACTGAAATTCACCCAGGAAGGGGAGCGGCTGATACTGCGCTCCGGGCGCAGCCGCTTCAATCTGTCCACCCTGCCGGCGGAAGACTTTCCCAATATCGAGGAATGGAGCTCCGAGCTGGAGTTCGATATCAACCAGCTGGCACTGAAGAAACTGATCGAATCGACCCAGTTTTCCATGGCCATTCAGGATGTGCGTTATTACCTCAACGGTATGCTGTTCGAAACCGACGGTCAGTGGCTGCGCACCGTGGCCACCGACGGTCACCGCCTGGCCACCTGTCAGCGCCAGCTGCTGGCCGACGAGCTGCCGGCCCAGCAGGTGATAGTGCCGCGCAAGGGGGTGCTGGAACTGGTCAAGCTGCTCGAACACGAAGATCAGGACGTGCGGCTGCAAATCGGCAAGAGCAACATCCGGGCGGTCACCTCCGGCTTTATCTTCACCTCCAAGCTGGTGGACGGTCGCTTCCCGGATTATCGCAGGGTGCTGCCGCGCGAGTGTGACAAGACCCTGATCTGCGGCCGGGAAGAGCTGCGTCATGCCTTTTCCCGGGCGGCGATTCTGTCGAACGAAAAGTTCCGTGGCGTGCGGCTGAACATGCAGGATCAGGTGCTGAAAATCACCGCCAACAACCCGGAGCAGGAGGAGGCGGAAGAAGTGCTGGATGTGGATTATCAGGGCTCGAGTCTGGAAATCGGCTTCAACGTGTCCTATGTGCTGGATGTGCTCGGCACCCTCAAGTCCGACAAGGTCAAAGTCAGCCTCAAGGATGCCAGTAGCAGTGGCCTGATCGAGGCAGAAGACAGCGGTGATGCACTGTACGTGGTGATGCCGATGCGATTGTAAGCATGGCGCTGCTCAATCTACAGCTGAAGGACTTTCGTAATATCCATCACGGTCGCCTGGTGCCGGCCGCCGGTATCAACCTGCTGGTGGGTGCCAACGGCAGCGGCAAGACCAGCATACTGGAAGCCATTCATTATCTGGGCTTCGGGCGCTCCTTTCGTACCCACCTGACCGGTCGGGTGATCCGGCAGAGTGAGCCGGCCTTTACCCTCTTTGCCCGGGTGCAGCAGCAGGATGACAGCCTGCCGGTGGGCCTGAGCAAAACCCGCGGTGGCGATACCCGGCTCAAGGTCGGTGGCCGGGCCGCCGAACGACTGGCCGATCTGGCAAACATTCTACCCATTCAGTTGATCCACCCGGAAGGGTATAATCTACTGACCGGTGGTCCCAAGTTGCGGCGGGCCTACCTGGATTGGGGGCTGTTTTATTCCAATACCCGGTTTTTTACCGTCTGGGGGCAGTATCGCCGCTTGCTCAAACAGCGTAATGCCCTGTTGCGGCAGCAGCGCCCCCGGCGGGAGCTGAGTTACTGGGATCGGCAGCTGGTGAGCGTGGGTGAAGAACTGAGTCTGTTCAGGCAGCAATATGCCGAGGCTATCGAGCCGGTGATCCGCCTGATAGCGGCAGATTTTCTGCCTGAATACGATTTTTCGTTCGATTTTTTTCGTGGCTGGGACCGGCAAACGAGGCTGGCCCAGGTACTGGAACAGGGCTTTGAGCGGGATCTGGGGCTGGGCTATACCCAGTCCGGACCGCACAAGGCAGAGATCAGGATAAAGGCCCGGGGTATGCCGGTGCAGGATTTGCTGTCACGCGGCCAGCTCAAGTTGCTGGTGTGCGCCATGCGGCTGGCCCAGGGCCTTTATCTGAAAACCCGGTCCGGACAGGACTGTATTTTTCTGATCGACGACTTTGCGTCTGAGCTGGATGAACACAAGCGTGCTTTGCTGGCGCACCGGTTAACCGAACTGGGTGCCCAGGTATTTGTTTCCGCTATCGATGTGTCCCAGCTCAGTCAGATGATCACACGGGATAACAGCAAGCTGTTTCACGTGAAACAGGGTGAAATCACCGAAACCCAGGAGTGCGAGTAAGCCAATGAGTGAACACACTTACGACTCTTCGAGTATTAAGGTATTAAAAGGTCTGGATGCGGTCCGGAAACGTCCGGGCATGTATATCGGCGACACAGACGATGGCACTGGCCTGCACCACATGGTGTTTGAGGTGGTGGATAACTCGATAGATGAGGCCCTGGCCGGGCACTGTAAAGACATCGTCGTGACCATTCACGTGGATGGCTCTGTTTCCGTGTCCGATGATGGCCGGGGTATTCCGGTCGATATGCACGAAGAAGAAGGCCGCTCCGCCGCCGAGGTTATCCTCACGGTGCTGCACGCGGGCGGCAAGTTCGACGACAACTCCTACAAGGTATCCGGCGGCCTGCACGGCGTGGGTGTGTCTGTGGTGAACGCCCTGTCCGAGAAGTTGCAGCTGACCGTATGGCGCAACGGCAAGGTGCACGAGCAGACCTACCGGCACGGTGAGCCCCAGGCGCCGCTGGTGGCCGTGGGTGATACCACCAAGTCGGGTACCCTGATCCGCTTCTGGCCCAGCCATGAGACCTTTACCAATACCGAATTTCATTTCGATATCCTGGCCAAGCGTCTGCGTGAACTGTCCTTCCTGAACTCGGGCGTGTCCATCCGCCTGCTCGACGAGCAGGAAAACAAGGAAGTGCACTTCGAGTATGAAGGCGGCATCCAGGCCTTCGTCGAGTACCTCAACCGCAACAAGACCCCGATCCATCCCAAGGCGTTTCATTTCGTCCACGAGCGGGAAGACGGTATTTCGGTTGAAGTGTCGATGCAGTGGAACGACTCCTACCAGGAAAATATCTTCTGCTTTACCAACAACATCCCTCAGCGGGATGGGGGTACCCACCTGGCCGGTTTCCGTGCGGCGCTGACCCGTACCCTGAACAGCTTCATGGACAAGGAAGGCTACAGCAAGAAGGCCAAAACCTCGGCGTCCGGTGACGATGCCCGGGAAGGCCTGACCGCCGTGGTCTCGGTCAAGGTACCGGATCCCAAGTTCTCGTCCCAGACCAAAGACAAGCTGGTGTCATCCGAGGTGAAAACCGCGGTCGAACAGGCCATGGGCGAGCGACTGAGCGAGTTTCTGCTGGAAAACCCGGGTGACGCCAAGATAGTGGTCAACAAGATCATCGATGCGGCCCGGGCCCGGGAAGCGGCACGCAAGGCACGAGACATGACCCGCCGCAAGGGCGCCCTGGACCTGGCCGGCCTGCCCGGCAAACTGGCCGACTGTCAGGAAAAGGATCCGGCGTTGTCCGAACTCTACATAGTGGAGGGTGACTCGGCGGGCGGCTCGGCCAAACAGGGCCGTAACCGCAAGAACCAGGCGATTCTGCCGCTCAAGGGTAAAATCCTGAACGTGGAAAAGGCGCGTTTCGACAAGATGCTGTCTTCCCAGGAAGTGGCCACTCTGATCACCGCTCTGGGCTGTGGCATCGGCCGGGACGAATACAACCCGGACAAGATGCGCTACCACTACATCATCATCATGACCGATGCGGATGTGGATGGTGCTCACATCCGTACCCTGCTGCTGACCTTCTTCTACCGGCAGATGCCGGAAATTGTCGAGCGGGGCTATATCTATATCGCTCAGCCGCCGCTGTACAAGGTGAAGAAAGGCAAGCAGGAACAGTACCTGAAAGACGAAGACGCCATGCTGCAGTACCAGACCAGTCTGGCGCTGGATGGCGCCAGCCTGCACGTGAACGAGTCGGCCCCGGCCATCGGTGGCGAGCACCTGGAAAAGCTGGTCAACGATTTCCGCAAGGTACAGATGCTGATCACCCGCTTGTCACGTCGGGCACCGGAACTGGTGCTCAACGAGCTGATTTATCAGCCTGAACTGACCCTGGAGGCCCTGACCGATGAAGAGCAGGTCAAGAGCTGGGTCGCGGCCATCAACCTGTCGCTGGAAGGGAATAACACCAACGGTGCCGAGTATCTGCTGGATTATGACTTCTTCGAAGAACGCAGCTGCTATCTGCCGAAGGTAAAAGTCCGTCAGCACGGCATAGAGCGGGAATTCCCGATCAGCTACGATTTCTTCGCCTCCGGCGAATACCGCAGCATCGTCGCCCTGGGCAAGGGCATCGCCAACCTGATGGAAGAAGGCGGCTACGTGAAGCGGGGCGAGAAGACCAAGGTGGTATCCAGCTTCGCCGAAGGCCTGGAATGGCTGATGCACGAGAGCAAGCGCGGCCTCTATGTACAGCGCTACAAGGGACTGGGCGAAATGAACCCGGATCAGCTGTGGGAAACCACCATGGATCCCGGCTC
>JBFGZI010000144.1:0-6121 GCA_041586855.1 Oceanisphaera sp.
ACCTTGATTTTCATGGTCCCCGAGTCAAACGCCAGGTCCAGCTCGCTGTACACGAACAGCGGGCTTTGGCTTACCTTGCCCAGCACCTCGGCCGCCACTGCATAGAGGCTTTCGAAGCTGTTGGGGGTGGTCAGCACATACTGTATCGGCAGACCGCTGGAAGCACCGGGCAGTTCGGGAAACCCGAAGGCGCTGATGGCCACCGCCGGAATCGCCTTCAGCGGCGGCGTGACGCGCTCGATAATCGCCTTCTGGCTGTCGCGTTGACTCCAGGGTTTAAGCACGGCCACCGCCAGACCCTGGTTGGCATTGGGCACACCGGCAATGGTCAGCGAGGTGGCAAGACCCTCTTCTTTATTGAGTACCTCCACCGCCTTGCGCATGTTGTTCTCGATGTAATCGAGGTTGGCAGAGTTGGGGGCCTTGGCCATCATCAGGAAGGCGCCCTTGTCTTCACTCGGTGCCAGTTCGCTGGGAATAAAGCCGAACAGCACCGGCATGGAGCCGAACACCAGCAATGCGAAGGCGATCACCACGGGGCGCTTGGCCAGCACCGCATCCAGCATGCGGGCATAGCTGTCGGTGACTTTGTCCAGGGTGTTCTCCACACCGCGCTCGAAGCGATTGGGATTATCGTGGGGCTTGAGCAGTTTGGAACACATCATGGGCGACAGGGTCAGTGCCACTATGCCCGAGATGAACACGGCCCCGGCCAGGGTCAGGGCAAACTCCTTGAACAGAGAGCCGGTAATGCCGCTCATCAGCGCGATGGGCGCATACACAGCCGCCAGTGTGATGGTCATGGTAATGACCGGCACGGCGATTTCCCGGGTGCCGAGAATGGCAGCCCGGTAAGGTGACTCGCCGGCCTTGATGTGTCGGTCGACGTTTTCCACTACGACTATGGCGTCATCCACCACCAGCCCGATGGCCAGCACCATGGCCAGCAGCGTCATCAGGTTGATGCTGAAGCCGAAAAAGCTCATCAGAATGGCGACCCCAATCAGCGACAGCGGTATGGTGACGATGGGGATCAGCACGGCACGGAAAGAGCCGAGGAACAGGGTGATGACGATGATAACGATCAGCGAGGCTTCGAGAATGGTCTTGATGACCTCACTGATGGACTCGTTGATGGCGTCGGTGGCGTCGTACAACAGTTTCATCTTGATGGTATCGGGTATGTTGCGCTCGAGGCCGGGCAGCATCTCACGCACATTGTCCGCCACGCTCAGCGGGTTGGCGGACGGAGTCGGGTCTATGCCTATGATGACCGCCGACTCGCCGTCGGCCAGGGCGCGCACCACGTCGTGGCTCTTTTCCAGCGATACCTGGGCGATATCTCGCAGCCGCACCACGGCATCGTCACGGGTGGCGACCACCAGGGATTCCAGCTGTTCGGCATTTTCTATCTGGGTGTTGATGTCGCTGTTGTACAGCATGAAATAGCCGGTGGCCCGGCCGGCGGCGGCCTGATAGTTATTGGCCTGGAGCACCGACAGCACCTCGGGGGCGGTCAGCTTATGGGCGGCCATACGCAGCGGGTCGAGCCAGATGCGCAGCGCAAACTTGGCGCCGCCGAACAGGTTGATCTTGGCCACCCCGTCTACCGAGTAGAACTGGGGCCGGATCACCCGCTCCAGATAGTCGTTGATCTGGGGGGCATTCAGCTGCTCACTGCTGAAGGCGATATACATGATGGAGGTGGAGGCCCCCGTGGTCATTTCCAGGCTGGGATCTTCCGCCTCCCGGGGCAGCTGCGAACGCACCGAGTTGACCCGTGCCAGTATGTCCGACAGCGCGGCATTGGAGTCGGTGTTCAGCTTCATCTGTACCGTGATCTTCGAGCTGCCGTTGCTGCTGCTGGAGCTCATGAAGTCGATGTTGTCGGCCTGGGCGATGGCCTGCTCCAGCGGCTGGGTGATAAAACCCTGGATTAGATCGGCGCTGGCGCCGAAATAACCGGTACTGACGGTAATGACGGTGTTGGTCATTTCGGGGTATTCACGTACCTGCATTTTCTGCAGGGCCTGTAGCCCCAGCAGCACGATCAGCAGGCTGATCGACACGGCCAGCACCGGCCGTTTGATAAATATATCGGTAAAACGCATCGGATTCTCCGCTTACAGCTGGGGGGCTGATTCAGGCGTGGCCAGCGCGTCGTCTTCCACCGGCTTCACATGGCTGCCGTTGGACAGGCGCACCTGGCCTGAGGTCACTATGGTTTCGCCCGGTTTCAGGCCCTTGACCACGCGGGCAAACTCGGCTTCCCGTTCGGCGACTTCCACCACTCGTTGTCTGGCGACCAGCACGGTTTCACCCTCTTCCTTGCCTTCTGCCTGCTCTTCTTCCACTACATAGACGGTCTGGCCGTAGAGGGTGAAGTTGATGGCGTGCTGAGGCACCAGTATCTGTCCGGTCCGGGTCGGCAGTTGGACATCCAGCTTGGCGAACATGCCGGAGCGCAGCTTGCCTTCTTTATTCGGGATGCTGGCCTGCACCTGCACCACGCCCGACTCCGGATTAACCTGGGGTTCGATGGCGGTGATCTCGCCCTCGAACGGGGTATCGGGATAGGCATCGACGAAGATGTTCAGTGCCTGACCTACGGCAATGTCGGCAATGCGGGTCTGGGGAATGGTAAAGCGAATGCGGAACTGGCTGATGTCTTCCAGCCGTGCGATATCGGTACCGGCATTCAGGTACTGACCGAGAAAGGCATTACGGATACCCATGACGCCATCGAAAGGTGCGCGAATGGTACGGCGTGCTATGGTCGCCTTGAGCGAGTCAACCTGCCCCAGCAGCTCCTGATAGGCGGCCTGGGCTTCATCCAGCTGGCCCTTGGAGACGGAGCCGCGCGCAAACAGCTGGCGCATCCGCTCCAGGTTGGCCTGCACCGCGGGCAGGCGGCCCTGGGTGCTGCGCAGGTTGGCTTTTTCCACATCCGCATCCAGTTCCAGCAAAATATCGCCGGTGGTAACCTTCTGGCCCGACTCGAAGTGAATGACGCGCACTATGCCGGTCGCCTCGTTACTGACGTTGATACCCTGAATGGGCTCGATAAAACCGATGGCGGCAATGCGCGGCGTCCAGTCGCTGGGGCTGATTTCCTCCACCGTCACCGGAAAACTGGGTACCGGCATGTTGGCGAAATATTGCCCCATCATTTTCTGTTTGAACAGATTGAAGCCTATGACGCTGCCGAAGATGACAACCACCAGCAACAACATGGACAGTGTCCATTTTTTCATCAGGTTACTCCCGCAACTTTTGTTAATTATTAACGTTTAAGAATGGCATTCCAGCTGGCATCGAGCAGCTGCTGATACAGGTATTCATCGAGCTCGATACAGCCTTTGGTGCATTTCTGCGACAGTAGCATCAGGTTTTCGAGCGCCAGAAAGCCGAGCAGCTCGGCCGGCATGTCCCGAAACAACCCGGCTTCGCGACCGCGTTCAAAAAATTCGAAGATCGGTTTGAAGTAACGCTCGTTCATCTGCCGCTCTTCTTCCCTGTCAAACAGGGGAGAAGCCTCATACTGGATCCGATAGCAGAGGCTGTCCGGATTGGACTGCAGATAGTGCAGGGTGTTGAGCCACAGCTGCTGAAACTGGGCATGGTTCGGCTCCGTGGTGTCGACGCTCTGCAGAATGGCGGTTGACACTTCGAGCATCCGCTCTTCATGCACACAGCGCAGCAGGGTTTCCTTGTCGGCAAAATAACGATAGATGGTGCCGGTAGCGACATTGGCGTGCCTGGCCACCAGTTGCATCGACATGCCCTGGAAACCACAGTGGGCGATAAGGGTTTCTGCTGCGGCTAAAATTCGTTCGCGTTTGTCGGACATGAGGCTATCGCTTTTCAGTATGGGATGATTGATGAATGAACGTTCATTCACTTTGTGGATTTTAGGTCTTTTCTTCTGTAAGTCAATCGCGTGATCCGGTGTCTATCGCCAGCTTAGCCAAAAAAAACAGCACTCTGCCGGCAAAAGCAGCAGGTGAGCACTTATTGTGAAAAAGAGCTGGACAAGAAAGGCCTCGGGTCTTAGTATTCGCGTCGTCCGAATGTAGAGCGCCCGTAGCTCAGCTGGATAGAGCGCTGCCCTCCGGAGGCAGAGGTCACAGGTTCGAATCCTGTCGGGCGCGCCATCTGGTATTGGACGAAGTATTGAAAATGGTGACCGTAGCTCAGTTGGTAGAGTCCTGGATTGTGATTCCAGTTGTCGCGGGTTCGAGCCCCGTCGGTCACCCCAGTTTCAGGCCAAGGTCTGGAAGCAGTAGAAAAATGCGAGGGTGGCGGAATTGGTAGACGCGCTAGCTTCAGGTGTTAGTGTCCTATGGATGTGGGGGTTCAAGTCCCCCCCTTCGCACCACTGCTTCAATAGGTTGTAATTGTCCTTAAAATAAGTA
Organism: Oceanisphaera sp.; assembly: GCA_041586855.1. Classification (GTDB taxonomy): domain Bacteria; phylum Pseudomonadota; class Gammaproteobacteria; order Enterobacterales; family Aeromonadaceae; genus Oceanimonas. The sequence continues at coordinate 4,416 of JBFGZI010000144.1, forward strand.
CAATGCACAGAGTTAAAAAGCAAGATATCGGCGTTTAGCGCAGCTTGGTAGCGCATCTGGTTTGGGACCAGAGGGTCGCAGGTTCGAATCCTGCAACGCCGACCAATTCAAAAAGCCAGCTCATGTAGCTGGCTTTTTTACGTCTGAAATTTAGTGAAGAGTGAGGCGTAAAGCGTGAGGGGTAAAGGCCCCACTCCAAAAGCCCGGATGTTTTACTCTCACCCCTCACCCCTCACCCCTCACATTTCACGGCTTTCAAACACAAGCAGGACTTGGCGGCCGAATAACCATACAATGACTGCCAAGTCTCTGCTGATCATGGTTTATTCATGACCGAAGAAATAAAGCATAAAAAACCGAAAACCACCAAATCGGGCAGTGCCACTCAGGTGCAGTCCCTCTCGCGCGCCCTGCTGCTGCTGGAGCGATTGGCGGCGTCCGATATGGGCATGTCGCTGACTGAAGTGGCCGGCAGTCTGGGGTTGGCGCCTTCTACCGCGCACCGTCTGCTCAACAGCCTGCGCAGCCACGACTTTGTGGATGTGGATGAATCCCTTGGTCTGTGGAGCATAGGCGTCAATGCCTTTTCAATCGGCAACGCCTATCTCAAGAAGCGCGATGTCATTGCCCAGTCCCGGCCCTTCATGAAGCGGCTGGTGGCGGAAACGGGAGAAACGTCCAACCTGGCGATACTGGAGCAGGGACGAGTCGTCTATGTGGGACAGGTGGAATCCCCCCAGACCATGCGCATGGTGGTATCACTGGGTAGCAGCTCGCCGCTGCACGCCTCCGGCGTGGGCAAGGCGCTACTGTCGGTAATACCGCCGAAAGAAGCGATGACGCTGATCAGACAAACCGAGCTGACCGCCTTCACCGCCCATACCATCACCAGTTACGAGCAGTTTGAGCAGGAACTGGGCAAGATCCGTCGGCAGGGTTATTCGCTGGATGATGAAGAGCAGTTCGAGGGCCTGCGTTGTATCGCCGCCAATATTTATAACGAATACGGCGAGGCGGTCGCCGCCATCTCCATTTCCGGCCCGGCGGTACGGGTAAAGAAGGAACGTATCCCGGAACTCGTCACCCAGGTGATGGACGCCGCCCGGGAAGTCACCCACGCCATCGGCGGCAAGGCACCCTGAACAGCAGCCGTAAGCCATAAGCTGATAGAGTGTGTAGGTTGGCGATGAGCGCAGCGAATCCCAACATTCCGTAGTCGGTTTCATGTTGGAATTCGCTGCGCTCATTCGCAACCTACGACACAGGCAGGCGGCACCGAAGCTTCGCATGGCCAATAAAAAAGGCCAGTCCGAAGACTGGCCTTTTGCATTCGCGGACTAAGTTTAGAAGCTCAGCGGGCGATCGCCTTGCTCGTCCTTGATGCGGGTCGGCAGACCCATCTCGTTGAGCAGGTTGATGAAGGGGCGGTGAGGCAGCTCTTCCACGTTGGCCATCTTCTTCACGTCCCACTCGCCGGTGGCGATCAGAATGGCGGCGGCCACCGGCGGCACACCGGCGGTGTAGGAGATACCCTGGCTGCCCACTTCGGCGTAAGCCTCGGCATGATCGGCCACGTTGTAGATGAACACTTCCTTGTCCTTGCCGTCTTTCTTGCCCTTGACCAGATCACCGATGCAGGTCTTGCCGGTGTAATCCGGGGCCAGGGAAGAAGGATCGGGCAGTACGGCCTTGACCACCTTGAGCGG
>JBFGZI010000145.1:0-6118 GCA_041586855.1 Oceanisphaera sp.
AACAGCGCAACCGCACTGGGAATGTAGCGCTGCATGCCACCGATAAAGTGCAGAAACCGCTCGCTGTGGCTGCCGTCGGCATTGGCGAACAGGTTATTACCATCCGCATCAATAAGACTCTGATGGATATGCATGGCGCTGCCCGGCTCGTTTTTCATCGGCTTGGCCATGAAGGTGGCATAGACGTCGTGACGCATGGCCGCCTCGCGCATGGTGCGCTTGAACAGAAACACCTGATCCGCCAGATCCAGGGCATCACCGTGAATGAAGTTGACCTCCATCTGCGCCGCCCCCGATTCATGGATCAGGGTGTCCACCTCCAGTCCCTGGGCCTCGCAGAAGTCGTACATGTCCTCGAAGATGGGGTCGAACTCGTTGACCGCATCGATGCTGAACGACTGCCGGGCCGTCTCGGGGCGGCCGTTACGACCGATGGGCGGCTCGAGCGGATAATCCCAGTCCTCGTTTTTCTTGACCAGGAAGAACTCCAGCTCCGGCGCTACCACAGGGCGCCAGCCCTGTGCCTCATAGAGATTAAGCACCCGACGCAGCACGCTGCGTGGAGCCATGTCGACCGGGTTGCCGTCGGCGTCGAAACAATCGTGGATCACCTGGGCGGTGGGTTCGCTGGCCCAGGGCACCAGCCGGGGGGTATTGATGTCGGCGTGCAGCTCCATGTCGCGCTCGGTCCAGTCGATATTTTCATCGTCCGGCCAGTCACCGTTGACGGTCTGCAGAAAGATATTTTCCGGCAGCCGCATGCCCCCTTCCTTGAGGAATTTGCTGGCGGGCAGTATCTTGCCACGGGCGTTGCCGGTAAAGTCCGGCAGAAGGCATTCCACTTCGGTAATGGCGTGCTTCTGCATCCACAGCCTTAACCATTCCATATCGCGCTTTTCAGGATCTTGAACACTCATCATTCATACCCATGGTGTGGGAAATAAAGGAAAGCATAGACTACCTTTGGCTAAGGTCATGCTATACAAAGAAATTATTACCAGACAAATCATTCACCCTCACAATGAGCCGGTATGAGACCGAAATCAAGATTCATCAAAATATCCATATATTAAACACCTGCTTTCATGATTAGCTGACAATCTAGTGGTTCAACAACCAGGCCAGAGCCCGTTAAGGATAACGACATGAACAAGGATCATCGCAAACACCACCATTCGGCACCCGACAGCCCCTGGGAGCATTATCAGTCCATCGATCTGATGCTGTGCGATATCAACGGTGTGCTCAGAGGCAAGCGCATTCAAAGCAGCGCCATGGAAAAAGCCATGCGCGACGGCATCTGCCTGCCCGCGTCTGTGTTCGCCCTCGACATCACCGGCCAGACGGTGGAAGACACCGGTCTGGGGCTGGCCCAGGGTGACAGCGATCGCCTGTGCCGCCTGCTGCCTCATACCCTGGCGCCGGTACCCTGGCACAAGACCCCGTCCGGCCAGATCCTGATGACCATGGAAGACACGGACGGCAGCCCCTTTTTCGCCGATCCGCGCCATGTATTGCAGAAGGTGATACAACGGTTGCTGGACAAGGGGCTGCGGCCTTGTGTGGCGGTGGAGCTGGAGTTCTATCTGGTGGATCAGAAGGAAGGCGCCGATGGCCTGCCCCAACCGCCGATACTACCGGGCACCGATGAGCGCATGCACGACACCCAGGTCTATTCCCTCGACGATCTCGACAGCTGGGAGGACTTTCTGGTACGGGTGTCGGAGGTATGCAAGCTGCAGAAAATTCCCGCCGATAACGCCGTGGCCGAATATGCGCCGGGCCAGTTCGAGATTAACCTGGCCCACCAGCACAACGCGGTGGATGCCTGCGATCAGGCCGTGCTGCTCAAGCGCGCCATCAAGGCGGTGGCCAACAAGGAAGGCATGCACGCCACCTTCATGGCCAAACCCTATAACGGCCAGGCCGGCTCCGGCATGCACATTCACGTCAGCCTGCTCGATGAAGATGGCAACAACGTATTCGCCGAGGATCACGAGCTGTTGCGCCAGGCCATTGCCGGCAACTGCAGCATGCTGCCCGAATGCATGGCGCTGTTTGCCCCCAACGCCAACTCCTACCGCCGGCTGCAACCGCACATGTTTGTGCCGCTGCACGCCAGCTGGGGCTTTGACAACCGCACCGTAGCGCTACGCGTTCCTTCAGGCGACAAGGCCAATACCCGCCTCGAACACAGGGTGGCCGGCGCCGACGCCAACCCCTATCTGGTGGTGGCGGCCATACTGGCGGCGGTGGATCACGGCATCAGCGAGCAACTGCAAGCCCCGGCGCCGATTCCCGGCGACGCCAACAAGCTGGACTTGCCCCTGCTGCCCTACCGCTGGCAGGATGCGCTGGACCGCTTCGCCCAGTCGCACCGGCTGTCCCAGTACCTGGGCAAGGAATTTCATCGCGCCTACCTTATCAACAAACGCTTCGAGCTGGCCGAATTCGACCAGCACGTAACCCCGCTGGAATATCAGTGGTATCAACACCTGGTTTAACAAGATGACTCCATATCAGGTAGACGACCAAAGGGAGCTGCTCCGCCGACCTTCCGTTTCAGGGCCGAAAAGTGCTCCTGCTGTTCCGGCATTCCCACCATCCATGGTGGTCAGATGAAACGGAGAGCGTACATGGAGGTATTCACAGCGTGTCGGCGGAGTGGCCCCTTTGGTTGGCCGACCCAGGATATTAAAGCAAAACAACAAAGTGACTAATGGAGCCCTTTATGCAGCAGCACGCCGATTCCTACTATGCCGCCTCCCTCAATCTGCCCCTGAGCTACCCGGCGCTGGAGCAAGACCTCGATGTGGACGTGTGCATCGTCGGCGCCGGCATCACCGGCGCCTCGGCGGCGCTGTCGCTGACGCAGAAAGGCTACAAGGTGGTGGTGCTGGAAGCCCACCGGGTTGGCTGGGGCGCCTCCGGGCGCAGCGGCGGCCAGATGATTTTCGGCTACGCCTGCGATCAGTCCAAACTGACCCAGCTGGTCGGCCAGGACGCCAGCAAAGCCCTGTGGGACATATCACTCGACGCCATGACCCAGATGCGCCAGCGCATCAAGACCCATAACATCGACTGCGACCTGGCCGACGGCCACCTGCATGCGGCGGTCAAACCCCGCCACATGACAGAGCTGGAAGGCTGGGCCGAGGATCTGCGCCGCCACTTCGGCTACGACAGCCTGCAACTGTGGAGCAAGGATCAGGTGCAGGCGCAGCTGGCTACCGAGTCTTATCTGGGCGGCCTCTATGATCCCGACAGCGGCCATGTGCATCCACTCAACTACACCCTGGGGCTGGTCAAGGCCGCTCAGCAGGCAGGCGCACAGTTTTATGAGCAGACGGCCGTCACCCGCATAGAACAGGGCGCCACCCCGGTGGCCCACACGGCCCGTGGTCGGGTGCGCTGTCGTCATCTGTTGCTGTGCGGCAACGCCTATCTGGAAGGCATAGCCCCGGACATAGAACGCAAGATCATGCCGGTGGGCACCTATATTACCGCCACCGAGCCGCTGGGCAAGGAAAGAGCCGAGGCCCTTATCCGTAACAACATGGCGGTGGCCGACATCAACTTCGTGCTCGACTACTTCCGGCTCAGTGCCGATCATCGTCTGCTGTTCGGCGGCCGGGTCAGCTACTCGCGGCTGGACCCGCTCAACCTGGCCGGCGCCATGGGGCAGCGGCTGCGTCAGGTGTTCCCCCAGCTCAAGGACGTGAAGCAGCAATACACCTGGGGCGGTTATGTGGGCATCACCATGAACCGGGCGCCCCACTTCGGCCGCCTGAACGGCAACGTCTATTTTGCCCAGGGTTTTTCCGGCCACGGCATCGCCCTTACCGGCATGGCCGGCAGCCTGATGGCCGACGCCATCGCCGGTTCGGCCGAGCGGTTCGATTTGTTTGGAAAAATCCCGCACCACGACTTTCCCGGTGGCCGACTATTACGCACCCCGGCACTGGTGCTGGCCATGGCCTGGTACCGGATGCGGGACTGGCTGTAGGCCTGTCTCTTAGTCACAAATCAGTTTGTAGCATAAAGAGGCAACAGGGTTGCCTCCTCCGACACGCTTCAAGTACATCCATGTAACGCTCAGCATATGACATTCGACCGCCAGGGACGGCGGGAGTGCCAGCATTGCAGGAGCTTTTGTTGGCCCTGTCATATGACGGTCGAATGAGGCAATCCCCGCTGCCTCTTCTTAGCGCCCGAGTTCACTGTTGGCATCACAAGCAAGCGACACCGGAGCTTCAAGGAGGACAAAGGGATCTGCTCAGCCGACCATCCGCGCCACGGATGGCACGGTTGAGCCTACAGGGATGTATTCACGGCGAGTCGGCGGAGCGGGCCCTTTGTCCGATGTGCAAACATTGAGCTACAAAACAAAGCTGTTCTCCTGCTCTGGGTTTGTGACCAAGAGACAGGCTGTAGGCTTGCGGCATAAAGAGGCAAAAGACGGAGGCTGGGTTGATCCACCGCATGGATTTCTGCTTCTTTACAGATATTACCTTCAAGTGCTTTCGGACCCGCCTATACTTGAAACCTGAGGGACCCGTTAAGGCCCTTTTCATGCCAACGGAACGCATTAAACCCTGACAATGAGGGGAAAAGGTAATGGAAGATCGCCGCAGTCAACCACGCCGTAACACACTCTGCAGGATATGCCTGAGTAACGAACATTTTGGTCCGATCGAGGGTAACATCATAAACATGTCCGAAAGCGGTGTCTTTGTAGCAGCCGTCACCCCATCGGACTTCTCATTAGGCATGTTGTTTAAAGCCAACGTCCTGGACCCGGACTGGGACCAGACGCTGCCACCACTCATGATGAAGGTGGTACGGATAGAGACAGATGGCATTGCCCTGGAGTTTACCGTCTAATACCGATCACATTAAACAAATGGTCTATTTAATTTCTGTATCAATGTCGGACAAAGAGTCTGCTCCACCGACCCGCTTCAAGCACATCCATGTGACGCTCAGCACATGACGTCCGACCGCCAGGGACGGCGGGAGTGCCAACATTGCAGGAGCTTTTGTTGGCCCTGTCATCTGATGGTCGGTGGAGCAGATCCCTTTGTCCTCCTTGATGCTCCGGCGTTGCCTGTTGGCGCCGTCTGCAGGCAACTCGGTGCTCCAGAAGAGGCAACAGAGAACGGCTCCCACGACCGTGACATGCCAGGGATGGCATGTCCGAGCTTAGATGGGGCGAGCTTGTCTCGCCGTGACGAACGGTTGCAACCTGACCGAACATCCAGTGAATGTTCGCAGCAGGTTGAAACTGTGAGTATCGTTTATCCGTAGCGTGTCGTGGCAGTCGGCTGTGTTGCCTCTTTATACGGAGAGCCGCTTGCCGAACAGGGTGAAATATGCTCCATTTAGGGAGGTTGGGGAGGAAACAGATGGAGCAACTGGAGTTTTTCGAGGTACTCAGCCCCTGTATCGGTGTCTGTCAGGTCAACAACAGAGGCTACTGCAAGGGCTGCTTTCGCAGCCGGGACGAACGCTTCAACTGGCTGCAATTCAGCTCGGGACAAAAGCGCGAGGTGATCCGCCTGTGCCAGGATCGCAAGCGCCGGGTGCTGGCAGCCGCCCGCAAGAAGCAACTCGAGTTAGAGTTTGAACGCGTCCAGCAGGACAGTCCGCCCCAGGACTCGCTGCTTTAGCGTCTGTTGACCCTCGCCAGCCGTTCGCCGATCCACTCGGCAATCTGTAACGATGCCGCCGCTTCCAGGTGCAGATGATGGCTACCGACCAGGGTCTTGAACTCCAGCTCCGGTACCAGTGGCAGCATCGATTCGACCAGGGCCCGCTCTTCGCTTCGCTCCGCCATGACCAGCAGCACCGGCATGGTCAGCCGGCGCACGAAGGCGGCGATTTGCTGCTCGCACAACCGAACGATAGACGGCTGGGTCAGGGCCAGATCGCTGCGCCAAACCCAGCCATCCGACTGCTGTCTCAAGCCACGCTCCAGCAGCCAGCCGGCCGCTTCTCTGCTCACCGGCCAGCGGCCGTTCATGCGCGCCTGTACCGCCTGCTCGAAAGTGGCATAAGGCCGCAGGGAACGTCTGCTCAACCGAACACCTTTCTGCAATGCCCTGGCCATCTGCTCCGG
>JBFGZI010000146.1:0-6110 GCA_041586855.1 Oceanisphaera sp.
CAGCCGCATCTTGTTGGAAATGCGCGACAGCGCCTCCGTGGTGTGGCTGGAGTTATATTGCTGTTTGTCACGATGCTGGCGCTCGATATCACAGATTTCCAGCAGCAGCGACTTGGTCGTCTTGTAGTCGCCGCTGCGGGGCAGGTGGGCCACCAGCGACAACAGTCGCTGCTCGGTAAACCAGGACAGATAGTTGTCGATATTGACGTAGTACTTGAGCAGGGTCTGATCGGTGGGCACATTGCGGCGCAGGCGGCGCAGAATATCCTGGGCCAGGGCGATCACCTCTTCTATCGCCTCCTGGCTGGCGCCGTCTTTTTCGTTACGCAGCTGGTGGGTAGACTGTTCCAGCCCCACCGCATACTGATAGGCGTAGAGGCTGAGGCTGAGCCGGTATTGTTCCGTGGTGAGCTTGCCTCGTCGGGCAAGGCGGCTGTGCACCAGGGGTAGCAGCGGCTGGTCGCTGAAATAGGTGCGCTGTACCTGAATGGCGCCGTGGTAAAATTCTTCTTCCGGCACCACATGGGTGTTCAGCCCCAGTTCGCCGGGAATGAAGAGATAAATATCCAGCCGGTGCTCGGTCGCCTCCCGCAGGATGCGAGATATCTTGAGGGCGAAGCCATCTTTACGCTCAACGCTGATCACGGGCGGGAGTGATACCATAAATCTGAATGATGACAGTATCTTAACGTATTTTTTTCTGAAGCGCTCAGGGTCAGTGAAACAGCTGAAGTCGTGACTTATCGGTCATACCGGGTCGATGGATGATATCGAACGCCGAAAATCCACCCGCATCAGGAAGAACCGGGCTTGAGTCGGTATGGTGGTTGCGGCGACAATGGCGTTTTTCCGGGGAATACCAGCATGGCTTTTCGTATCAGTTATCACTATCTCAAGCAGCAAAAAGAAATCGGTTTTGCCAATGACAAGCATCACAGTGTCTATGACGCCATCGCAACGGCGGAAGGGGTGGATCTGACCGAGTTTCATCGCATGGAAAGTCAGGTGGCCAATGTCAGCCGCAACGATCGCAAGACCATGAAGGACTTTCGCGAAGAATACTTCCGCAAGCTGGGCTTCAGCCAGGTGACCATAGTGCGTGAAGAGTAGGGTCAACAGGCTCTACTCTTTGATGACAACCATCTCTCCGTTTATGCGGATAACCTGATGCCAAAAAACCGATCAAAAGCTTGCGTCAGTCCCTTGTTTTAATTGTGCCATCGGTAAGTACATGGACAGCGTCAAATGGGTTTGCCATGATAGATGGAACGCAATAGTCAACGGATGACCTGTGGAACAGATTCAGAGCTTTTTCGGTTATCACAATACACTGATGCAGCTGGTGCATGGCCGGGGCTTTATCGGGCTGGACAAGCGCAAGAAGCTGGAAGCCTTGAGTGCCCTTTGTGGTGACCTGCTTAGGGTCGACAGTGTCAGCATCTGGTCATTGAGCCTTTGTGGTAACAGCCTCGAGCGCGAGTTGCTTTATCGCCAGAATCGGGGCCATGAACGTAGTGCCTGCAGCCTGAGCCGAGAGCAGCACCTGGCCTATTTCTCGGCGCTGGAAATCGCCGAAATCATCTGTACTCATGATGCGCTTGCCGATCCTCGAACCCGTTCCTTTCATCCGCACTACCTGAATGAACAACAGGATGTGACGGCTATGCTGGATGCACCTCTCTACGACGGAAATCGCTTATGCGGCGTTATCGGTCTGGAAAGCCGGCAACGACGACAGTGGAGCCTGGCCGATATTGCTTGCGTGACGGCCGTCGCCGATACCATCAGTCTGATCAATCTTCAGGAAGCCTGGCTGAACAGTCGCAAAGAGCTGGATTACATCACCCATCATGATGACTTTACCGGCCTGTTTAATCTGCGCGCGCTGCGTAATCATATCCAGCAGCAGATCGAACGGAACCCGCAACAACTCTTTGCCCTGTTGTGGCTTGATATCGATCGGCTCAATGCCATCAATAACGGCATGGGGCAACAGACGGGGGATGCGGTGGTGAGCGAGGTGGCGGCCCGGCTGCGGGACATGAAGTTGCCGGGCAAGGAGATGGTGGCGCGGGTCGGCGGAGACGAGTTCGCCATGATCTACCGTTTTCCTCCTGGATTGGGGACCATGGACGAGGCGGTGGATGCCATTCTGGACACGGTCAACAAGAACATCGCAGTAGGAGAGCAGAAGGTTCTGGTCGGAACCAGTATCGGTATTGCCCTGTACCCCTATGACGGTGGTGATGTGTCCACCCTGCTCCGACACAGCGAGTCGGCCATGTATCACGCCAAGGCCTGTGGTCGACGCCAGGCTCAGTATTTCAATCAGGATATCTCGGCCACCGCCAAGGCCCGGTTTTTGCTGGAAAGCCAGCTGAGCGAAGCCATTGCCAGCGACGGCCTGAGTGTGTTTTATCAGCCGATTATGTCAGGTGATGGCCGCTCGGTAGTCAGTGCCGAAGCCCTGGTGCGTTGGCAGCATGACGCTCAGGGCTTTATGTCGCCGGCGGATTTTCTACCACTGGCCTACGAGGCTGAGCTTATCGCCAGCCTGGATCTCTGGGTGCTGGAACGGGTATGTCGGGATATACAGCAGGCTCGTGAACAGGAGTTGCCAATGCCACCGGTGGCAGTGAACCTCTCTGCCGACTCCATCATGGATCCCTTGCTGTCCGATAAAGTCCGGGAAAGGCTCCATCGTTATCAGGTGCTGGGCACGCAGCTGGAGCTGGAGGTGATCGAGGATGCCATCAAGGGGGACTCAAGTGTTTTTCGAAAAACGCTGGAAGAGCTGGTGCGTATGGGAATCAAGTTGTCCATTGATGATTTTGGAACCGGTTATTCCTCGTTGCTGCGACTCAAGAACCTGCCGTTCACCAAGCTGAAAATCGATCGCTCCTTCATCCAGGACCTGCCACAGGATCCGGATGACTGCGCTATTACCTTGTCGATCCTCGGCATGGCCAGGGGCTTGGGTCTGAATGTAGTGGCTGAGGGGGTAGAGAATCTAGAGCAGGAAGCCTGGCTGCAGCATCAGGGCTGCAATTATCTGCAGGGATTAAAATACCACAAGCCCATGCCCATCGATGCCTTTCTTGAGTTGATGATCACCGCCTGAATACTCGGTTGTCTATTTTGGGATAAAGTTGGTATCCATTTTCTGTATTGCCACTCTATCCGGGGCTGATGCTCCGGCCTAATGTGGGCGCCGGTGGGAATAATACCAGCGCCACCGACCCGCTCGAGCACCTCCCTGTGGCGCTCAGCACATAACATCCGACCGCCATGGAGGGCGGGAGTGCCAGCATTGCAGGAGCATTTTCCGGCCCTGGCATTTCCGAGCCCTCAGGGGGCAGCTTGCTGCCTGTATCAAGTTTGGTGATGGACCAAACATCCTGTGAATATTTGCAGCCATCGCCAAGCGCAGATGGCCTTAGCCCATGGCGTGTCGTGGGAGGCGGCGGTGTTGCCTCTGAGCTCGGGCTTAAAAATGATCAGATGTTTATTCAAATTGGTATTACTTACAATAAACAGACCCTAATTATCTGAAAGGAATGACATAATGGCACCATTACGCACCTTGCTGGCCACGGCCCTGCTGCTGGGGTCTGCCGCTGTCTCGGCCCATGATTACCATGGCGGTGATCTGGATATAACCCATCCCTGGAGCCGGCCGCTGCCGCCGGTGGCCACCACGGGGGTGGCCTATCTGACGGTCAGTAACCAGGGCGATGCGGAGGATGTGCTGCTGGGCGCCGAGAGCCCGGTCGCAGAAAAGGTGGAAATCCATACTCACATCAAGGACGGCGACCTGATGAAGATGCGCCAGCTGAACGAGCTGGTGATCCCCGCTCATGGCGAGCAGACCCTGGCACCGGGTGGTCATCACCTTATGCTGATGGGCCTGAAGCAGGTGCCGGCTGCCGGCGAGCGTTTTCCGCTGACGCTGCATTTCAAGGAAGCCGGTACCATAGAAGTGGAAGTCGCGGTGGATGCCGAGCCGGTAGAGCCGCAAAAGCAGCATCAGCATTGATGACAGTCACCCGAACACAACAAAGGGGCCCAAGCCTCTTTGTTGTGTTCGGAATGGAGGTGGCGGTTAGCCCAGTAGTTGCCGGTGCACCTTCTTGATGCAGAGATCCTCGACGTATTCCAGTTCGGCCTCGGCGGCGGATTCGGCTGCCGCTGCACTCTGAACCCCTTCCTGCAGCCACAGGCAGTGAGCTTCATGGGCTATGGCTTCGAGCGCGATATCGGCGGCATATTCGCCGCGCCGGAACACATTAATCAGCTGCACCGGCTGGTCCAGCTCGTCCAGTTCGGCGACACAGGTCTGGCCGAGGATGACGGCGCCGGCCAGTTGCGGGTTGATCGGATGCACCTGATACCCATGTTGCAGCAGGTATTCCATTACCTGATAGCTGGCCCGTTCCGGCCGGTTGGAGGCCCCCACCAGGGCGATGCTGCGCGTCTGATTCAGAATGTGCGTCAGACGCTGTTGTTCGAGTTGATCCATCATGCATTCCACAGGAGTAAAACCTTCTTATACCAGTTTGCCTGCCTGATAATCCATGATCGCCTGCTCAATTTCTTCCTCGGAAGCTGCCTGTTTTCATCTCCATTTACACTGGCAGGCTCTGCAGCCATTGTCGCAGTTGGCCGGCGGAGAGGGCGCCGGACTGTCGGGCGACTTCCTTGCCCTGTTTGAAAGCTATCAGGGTAGGGATTGAGCGGATGCCGAAGCGGGCGGCCGCTGCCTGATGAGCCTCGGTATCCAGCTTGGCCAGCCGCAGCCGGCCGTTCTCTTCGCCGGCGGCGGCAGAAAATACCGGTGCCATGTTCTGACAGGGGCCGCACCAGGGCGCCCAGAAATCGAGTACCAGCGGCAGGGTTTCGTTCGCCAGTAGTCTGTCCAGCCTGGGGCCGTCCAGCGTCAGCGGCTGGGGCGGCAGCAGGGGCTCTTTGCATTTACCGCACTTGGGGGCCAGTTGCAGCCGCTCGCCGGGAATCCGGTTCTTGGCCTGGCAGGCCGGGCAGATCAAAAAATGTTCGCTCATGGTTACATCCAGTCGGCCAGTTGATAGGTCAGGGTATATTGCTCGCCGATCAGCTCCAGCTGCTGGCCCTTGTTGTTGACGGTAGCGCCCTCGGCCAGGGTTTTAAGCACGGCGGTTTCCACTTGCTGCGCGGCCGGGTCGCAGGCCATCTTGGTGCTGGCCAGGGGATCGGCTTTCAGGCGGCCCTGCTCCAGGGTGGCGCTGCCGAAGAAGCGGTTGCAGCCGGCCATGCCGTTGATGGTGAAGTGCTCGGCAATTTCCAGATCCGATTTGATCTCCGGGTCGACGGGGGTGCCGTTGATGGCGGTCAGATTCCAGTGGTGATGCTGCAGGTCGGACTCGACCACCTTGAGGCCGCCGCTACAGGCGGTCAGCAGCAGGGCGGTGGCGGCGGCAATGGTTGTTTTCATCAGTTCTCTCCGTGAGAAACCCCGACCTTCGAGGGCGGGGAGGATGTCAAGATTCAAGGATAGTGAACAGCCGGCAGCATTTTTTCAAGGCCGGGCGGCCGGGTGCCAGTAGTGCGCCGGTATCTGGCGGCTGGCGTCGATCATAAAGGGGCTGGCGAGCTCCAGCCGTAATCGCGGCTGTTGCAGCACCGGCAGGCTGGCGCGGATTGGCGGGTATTGCTCGAACAGAGCCATGAAACTGCCATCGGTGTAGGCCCGGCCCAATCCCCGCTCGAGGGCCTCGGCCAGCGCGGGGAATTCGGGGCTGACGAAAAAGTAGATGGCGAAGGGATAGTGCAGCAGCAATCGGGGCTCGGCCATCAGCAGCGGATATTGCCCGGTGGCGACGACCAACTCGACGTGGGCCTCCACCAGACCGCGCGGGTAATAATCCACATGCCGATTCCGGTTCAGCATGTCCAGAATGGTGTCACGGGGGGCGGCGCTGATGTTCAGTCCTGCCTGCTTGAGAATATCGATATCGCTCCAGCCAATACCCTGCACACCGGTAAAGGCTGCCAGTTCACTCAGGCTCTGCACCCGGCTGAATTCCTGTTGCCGGGCCTGGTTGATCAGCAACAGCCGAAATCCGGACAGGCCG
>JBFGZI010000147.1:0-6025 GCA_041586855.1 Oceanisphaera sp.
CACGGCATGGCCCCGGATCCTTACCTGCTCCTGGGTCAGCGGCAGCGGCTCGCCGGCGGCGACGCGCAGCTGCCATTCCACCAGATCCTGGCCGGTGACCAGCTCGGTGACCGGATGCTCCACCTGCAGGCGGGTGTTCATCTCCATGAAGAAGAAACTGCCGTCGGCCAGGTACAGAAACTCCAGGGTGCCGGCCCCCCGGTAGCCAATGGCCAGCGCCGCCCGTACCGCCGCTTCGCCCATTTTGACGCGGGTTTCCGGTGAAAGATTGGGGGCGGGGGCTTCTTCCAGCACCTTCTGATGACGGCGCTGCACCGAGCAGTCCCGCTCCGACAGGTAGATGCCGTGGCCGAACTGGTCGCAGAATACCTGCACCTCCACATGACGGGCCTTTGGCAGGTAGCGCTCGAGCAGCATGGCGTCGTCACCGAAGGCGGCCTTGGCTTCCCGGCGGGCCGACGCCAGCGCCTCATCGAACTCACTGATGCCATGCACCACCCGCATGCCCTTGCCGCCCCCCCCGGCCACCGCCTTCAGCAACAGCGGAAAGCCGCAGTGTTCCGCCTCTCGGCGTAATTGGCCGGCATCTTGATTGGGTCCGTGATAGCCGGGCACCACCGGCACCCCGGCCGCGGTCATCAGCGTCTTGGCGGCGGACTTGGATCCCATGGACTCAATGGCGCTGGCGGGAGGACCGATAAAGACCAGTCCCTGTTCGGCACAGGCGTGAGCGAAGCCGGCGTTCTCCGACAGAAAGCCGTAGCCGGGATGAATGGCCTCGGCGCCGCTGGCTCGGGCGATGTCCAGCAGTTTATCCTGCCGGAGGTAGCTCTCGGCGGCCGGGGCTGGACCCAGCCGCCAGGCCTCGTCGGCCAGCGCCACATGCATGGCGCCGGCATCGGCGTCGGAATAGACCGCCACCGTTTCGATGCCGAGCCGGCGGGCGGTACGGATGATGCGGCAGGCAATTTCTCCCCGGTTGGCGATCAGTATCTTGTCAAACATCCTTGTCCTCCCAGGCCGGCGGGCGCTTGTTGAGGAAGGCGTCGAGCCCTTCCCGGGCTTCAATGCCGACGCGCAGCCGGGCGAGGCGGCGGGCGCTGCTGTCTATCAGAGCCTCGTCGATGGTTTGTCCGGTGAAGTCCCGAATCAGCTGCTTGGCGGCGGCGAGCGCATGGGGGCCATTGCGAATTATCGCCTGAATAAAGGGGGCCGCCGCCTCGTCCAGGCGTTGGTCGGGGGCAGCCAGCAGGTGTACCAGCCCCAGCCGTTCGGCAGCGGCGGCATCGATGATCTCGGCGGTGAGCATGTAGCGGCGGGCCTGACGCGGCCCCAGGGCGCGCAGCACATAGGGGCTGATGGTGGCGGGGATCAGGCCCAGCCGCACCTCGCTTAAACAAAAGCGGCTGTCGGCCGCCGCCGCCACCAAATCGCAGCAGGTGATCAGCCCCAGGGCGCCCCCGTAGGCAGCGCCCTGCACCAGCGCCAGGGTAGGGTGCGGGAATTGATCGAGTTGCCGCAACAGCTGCGCCAGTTGTCGGGCATCGGTCAGGTTCTGTGTCTCGTCGTACTTTGCCGCCCTTTGCATCCAGTTCAGATCTGCCCCGGCGCTGAAGTGTTTGCCGGTGCCGCGCAACACCAGCACGCGCAGACCGGGCTGGCGGGCGGCCTGTTCCAGCCGCTCGCTCATGGCGGCAATCAGCACCTCGTCGAAGGCGTTATGGCGCTCGGGCCGGTTCAGTATCAGTTCCCAGACGCCGGGGCTGCGCTCTTCAAGCTGTACGGGCTCCTTCATGATGCCTCCTACATGCGAAAGACCCCGAAGCGGGGTTCGTCCATGGGCCGGTTCAGCGCCAGCGCCAGGCTCATGGCCAGCACGGTGCGGCTGTCGACCGGATCGATGACGCCGTCGTCCCACAGGCGGGCGCTGGCATACCAGGAGTGCCCTTCCTGTTCGTAGCGTTCGATAATGGGGGTCTTGAAAGCGGTCTCGTCGGCGTCGCTCCAGGACTCACCGGCCTTTTCCTTTGCATCGCGCCGCACCCTGGCCAGCACAGCGGCGGCCTGTTCGCCGCCCATCACCGAGATGCGGCTGTTGGGCCAGGTCCACAGAAAGTCCGGATCATAGGCCCGGCCGCACATGCCGTAGTTGCCGGCGCCGAAGCTGCCGCCGATGATCAGGGTGATTTTGGGCACATTGGCGCAGGCCACCGCCATAACCAGCTTGGCGCCGTGTTTGGCGATGCCCTCGGCTTCGTATTTTTTGCCCACCATGAAGCCGGTGATGTTCTGCAGAAACAGCAGCGGCACCCGGCGCTGACAGCACAGCTCGATGAAGTGGGTGCCTTTCTGGGCCGATTCGCTGAACAGGATGCCGTTGTTGGCGACAATGCCCACCGGATAGCCATGCAGGCGGGCGAAGCCGGTGACCAGGCTGGTGCCGTAGTCGCGCTTGAACTCATCGAAGGCCGAATCGTCCACCAGCCGGGCGATGAGGTCGCGCACCTCGAAGGTCTTGCGCAAGTCGGTGCCGACGATGCCATAAAGCTCTTCGGCGGGGTAACGGGGTGGCAAAGGGGCGTGAGGCGGGGCAGGCAGCGGCGAACGGTTGAGATTGGCGACCAGTCGGCGGGCCAGCCAGAGCGCATGGGCGTCGTCTTCGGCGGCGTGATCCGCCACGCCCGAGGTCCGGGTATGTACCTCGGCGCCTCCCAGCTCTTCGGCGCTGACTACCTCGCCGGTGGCGGCGCGCACCAGTGGCGGCCCCCCCAGGAAGATGGTGCCCTGATTGCGCACTATGATGGACTCGTCCGCCATGGCCGGCACATAGGCGCCGCCGGCGGTACAGAGTCCCATCACCACCGCCAGTTGGGGAATATTGGCGGCGGACATCCGTGCCTGATTGAAGAAGATGCGCCCGAAGTGCTCCCGGTCCGGGAATACCTCGGCCTGGCTGGGCAGGTGGGCACCGCCGGAGTCGACCAGATAGAGACAGGGCAGGTGGCAGCGTTCGGCAATTTCCTGGGCGCGCAGGTGTTTCTTGACCGTGAGCGGGTAATAGGTGCCGCCTTTTACCGTGGCGTCGTTGGCCACTATCATGCACTCGACCCCGCTGATCCGTCCCATGCCGGCGATCAGCCCTGCCGCCGGCAGGGCATCGTCGTAGACATCAAGGGCCGCCAGCTGGGACAGTTCCAGAAAGGGTGCGCCCGGGTCCAGCAGCTGGCGCACCCGCTCCCGGGGCAGCAACTTGCCTCGTTCCAGATGGCGTTGCCGGCTGGTCTCGCCGCCACCCTGTTCGATGACAGCCACTTGTTCCCGCAAGGCCGCCACCTCGGCGGCCATGGCCTCATGATTGGCCAGGAACCGGTCCGATTCGGGATTAATGTTATTGGGCAGTATGGTCATTATTTACTCCCAGACAGATAACTCGGAGTCGAAAAAGCGGTAAAAGGGAGCAAGCTCCACCGACCGTTGGCGCCATGGATGGCGCCGTCGAGCCCCCAGGGATGGGTTTACGGCGAGTCGGTGGAGTTGGCCCTTTTGCCGCTATGCGCCTTTGGCTTCGTTCTGTATTGATGATGGGCATATATTTATCCACATATAAGCCGCTTATCGATTCTGCACCAGTTCGCGGCCGATCAGCATGCGGCGGATCTCCGAGGTGCCGGCGCCGATTTCGTACAGCTTGGCATCCCGCAGCAGACGGCCGGCGGGAAACTCGTTGATATAACCGTTGCCGCCGAGCAGCTGTATGGCATCCAATGCCATCTGGGTGGCGTTTTCGGAGGCCAGCAAGATCACGCCGGCGGCATCCTTGCGGGACAGCTGGCCCCGGTCCGCCGCCATCGCCGTCATATAGGTATAACAACGGGCGGCGTTCATTTTGGTGTACATGTCCGCCAGCTTGCCCTGTACCAGCTGAAAATCGCCGATGGCCTGGCCGAATTGTTTGCGCTCCCGCACATAGGGCAGCACCAGATCCATGACCGCCTGCATGATGCCGAGCGGGCCACCGGCCAGCACCAGCCGTTCGTAGTCGAGCCCGCTCATCAGCACTTCTACACCGCCATGAAGCGGACCCAGCAAGTTGGCTCTGGCCACACGGCAGTCCTGAAACACCAGCTCGCAGGTACTGGAGCCGCGCATACCGAGCTTGTCGAGTTTCTGGGCATGGCTGAAACCGGGCGTGTCGCGCTCCACGATAAAGGCGCTGATGCCTCGGGCGCCGGCTTGCGGCTCGGTTTTGGCGTAGACCACTATCACGTTCGCTTCGGGACCGTTGGTGATCCACATTTTGGTGCCATTCAGTACGAAGTCATCGCCATCGGCACGGGCCTGCAGGCTCATCGACACTACGTCGGAGCCGGCGTTGGGCTCGGACATGGCCAGGGCACCGATGTGCTCGCCGCTCAGCAAGGGCGGCAGGTAGCGCTGCTTCTGCGTTTCGCTGCCGTGGCGGTGGATCTGGTTGACGCACAGATTGGAGTGGGCGCCGTAAGACAAGCCAACCGCCGCCGAGGCCCGGCTGATTTCTTCCATCGCCAGCACATGGGCCAGATAGCCCATGTTCACTCCGCCGTAAGCGTCGGCCACCGTGATGCCGAACAGCCCCATGTCACCCAGCCTGGGCCAGAGCTCGGCGGGAAAACGGTTGTCTCTGTCGATGGCCTCGGCCAGGGGCGCGATTTCACGTTCGGCGAAGAGTGCGACCTGCTCTTGCAGCAGGGTCAGGGTATCGTCCAGGCCGATATTCAGGGGCGGGTAGGGGGTCATGGCGTCCTCCTCTTCTGGGGGCTGAACTCGGGTGAGGTGGTAGGGAATATGGGCTCGTTTGCTGCCGATATTGCCGAATTAACTATAGTGCAATGAGGAGAGCGAGGCTTGGCTAAGCTTGAATAAGTATTCGGAGGTGGATGGAGCCAGCATGAAAAACAACGAGATAGTGATCGTAGGCGCGGCCCGCACGCCGATGGGGGCGCTGCAGGGGGAGCTGGGCACGGTACCGGCGCCGCAGTTGGGGGCCGCGGCCATTGCCGCCGCCCTGCAACGGGCCGGGGTGGCGCCGGAGCAGGTGGATGAAGTGGTGATGGGCTGTGTGCTGGCAGCGGGCCTGGGCCAGGCGCCGGCCCGGCAGGCGGCATTGGCGGCGGGCTTGCCAATGAGCACCGGCTGCACCACGGTCAACAAGATGTGTGGCTCGGGCATGAAGGCATTGATGCTGGCCCATGATCAGCTCAGGGCGGGCAGTACCGGACTGATGGTGGCTGGCGGCATGGAGAGCATGAGCCTGGCGCCCTACCTTTTGCCCAGGGCGCGGGCGGGCTTGCGGATGGGACATACCCAGTTGCTCGATCACATGTTTTTCGACGGACTCGAAGACGCCTACGAGGGCGGCCTGATGGGAACCTTTGCCCAGAAAACGGCCGACCAGTACGGCATTGGCCGTGAGGAGATGGACGACTTCGCGCTCGAGTCGCTGAGCCGGGCGCAAAAGGCGATGGCCGAGGGGGCTTTTACCGAAGAGATCACTTCTGTGCTGGTCGAGCATCCTCATGACACAGTGGCGGTGGCGACCGACGAACAGCCGGGCAAGGCCAGACCGGAAAAAATTCGCCGGCTCAGGCCCGCCTTTGCCAAAGACGGCACTGTCACCGCTGCCAATTCCAGCTCCATCTCCGACGGTGCCGCCGCCCTGGCGGTAACCACGCTCGGGCAGGCACAGGCGCTGGGGCTGACTCCCCTGGCGCGGGTGCTGGCTCATGCCACTCATGCCCAGTTGCCTGCCGAGTTTACCCTGGCACCCATCGGCGCCATTCGGAAACTGCTTGAAAAGGTGGGCTGGCAGGCGGACGAGGTGGACTTGTTCGAGATAAACGAGGCCTTCGCCGTGGTCACCCTGCTGGCGATAAAGGAGCTGAAGCTGGATGCCACCAGGGTCAACGTCAACGGTGGTGCCTGTGCCCTGGGCCACCCCATAGGAGCCAGCGGCGCCCGCATTGTGGTGACCCTGCTGCATGCCCTG
>JBFGZI010000148.1:0-5951 GCA_041586855.1 Oceanisphaera sp.
AAGGACACTCCATGACGCTTTATATCTGGCGCCACCCCAAGCCGCTGAATGCCGCCGGACTTTGCCTGGGGCAAACCGACATGGGGGTGGATAAACGCAAGCTGCGCCGCCTGGCCAACCAGATACAGCGCTTCGCCCGGCGCAACAGGCTGGAAAAAGTGATATGGGTGAGCCCCTTGCAGCGCTCGCTGGGCGTGGGCAGGATACTGGCCCAACGGGGCTTTCGCTGTGAAGTGGCTCCCGCGCTGGCAGAAGTGGATTTCGGTCACTGGGACGGTCGCCCCTGGCAGCAGATTCCCAGGGCCGAGGTTGATTTATGGTGTGAACAGTTTGCCGATTATGCCCCCGGCGGCGGCGAAAGCCTGCGCCTGCTCTTTTCCCGGGTGGAACTGTGGCTCGCGGGCCAGTCCCACAGGCCCCGGCTGGCGGTGGGTCATGCGGGCTGGATCAACGCCGCCCGGCTGCTGACGGCAGGCCGAAGCGTACCCACGGCAGCCGCCGACTGGCCCCGGCCCGTGGCTTATCGGGCGCTGAGTGTGCTGACTATTCCAGCCGCTCTACCCGCACCGGCACCACGCCTGCACGAATCATATTGAGCTCCCGGGCCGCCTGGGCGGACAGGTCGATAATGCGCCCCTTGGCATAGGGCCCCCGGTCGTTGATACGCACTATCACCGACTTTTGATTGTTGAGGTTGGTTACCCGCACCCGAGTGCCGAATGGCAGGGTGCGATGGGCCGCTGTCAGCGCATTTTTGTTGAAACGTTCGCCACTGGCAGTTTTGCGACCATGATGGCGGGCACCGTAATAGGACGCCATACCCTGCACACCGGCAGCCGGAGTGGCCTGGGTTGAAGCGGGTGATGCTGGCAAAAAATCGGTGCTGCAGGACTGCACCAGCAGCAGTAGCGGCAGCCACCACAGCCAGCGTAAGGGGAATGTCATCGAGTAGGCCTCTTGTATCGACTATTGCTGCTCCAGCCAGGCCACCAGCGCTATGGCCTCGGCCATGGTGCGCACCACCAGTTTGCTGGTGCAGCAGACTCCCAGGCTGGCGGCATAGACTCTAAGCCCGGCATTGAGCTCAAACAGCGATACTAACCGCAGCTGATGCTGCCAGTACAGGGCCTCCCCTGTTTGCTGCGACAGGGTTTGCTGCGACAGAAGATGCGGATAACCCTGGCTGTCGAGCAGCCGATCACCAACCCGTGGCCTGTGCTCGGCCACCTCATCCAGGTTCGCCACCCAGGCATAGCCCTGCCCCTCGGCGAACTCGATGATGGCCGGCCAATGGATCATTTTTACTCCTGTTTTCAATATGATAAGTACATATTTCCTTGGCTTCGCCAGTATGGGTATCGTCGAAAAAGTATCCTTGAATCACCGTATCATACCAATTTGAATAAACATCTGATCATTTTAAACCCGAGATCAGAGGCAACACAGCCGCCTTCCACGACACGCCACTGGTAAATGACACTCACCATTGCAGCCTACTGCGAACATTCACTGGATGTTCGGTCAGGCTGCAACCGTTCGTCACGGCGAGACAAGCTCGCCCCCTGAGGGCTCGGGAAATGCCGTCTGACCGCCAGGGATGGCGGGAATGCCGGAACGGCAGGAGCATTTTTCGGCCATGGCATTTCACGGTCGTGGTAGTCGATCTCTGTTGCCTCTTCTCAAGCACCGAGTTGTCTGTAGACGATGTCAACAGGCAACTCCTTGGCATCAGGGAGGATAAAGGGATCTGCTCCGCCGACCCTCCGCGCCAAGGATGGCGCGGCGGAGCCCCCAAGGATGGGTTTACGGCGTGTCGGCGGAGCGGGCCCTTTGTCCGACCTTTGCAGAGCAATCAAATAGATCAGTTATTTACTCTGTTTGGTATCATACCGTTATCTCAGCGTGTCGGCCTGATGGACTCCCGCCTGCGCGGGAGTGACGGGGTTAAGTTGCACAGTGCCGTTCGGCTTACCGCCCCGGGCTGAAAAACTGGCTCTCGGCGCCGACTTCTGCCTCGTCGTTACCGGCCACGAAGCGGAGCGGATGCATGCTGCCGGACAACAGGTAGGGATCCGCCGCCAGGCTGATGGGCAGGTTGACGACTTCCCCGGCCGGCACCGTCACCTCAATCGCTCCCGCCCAGCTTAAGGCCTCCATGCCTTCCACCCACACCCGGTAGTACTGGGGCTGCTGGGTCCGGTTCGACAGCTTGAGGGTATAGGTATTTTCCACCCAACCTTCCGGCGTTTCCCGAAACAGCTGGTTGCGATCCCGCTGCACATCCAGCGCCATCGGCACCCGGCTGGCGGCGGCATAGACCAGTGCCGCCAGCCCCAACACCATCATGACGCCATAACCGAGCAATTTGGGCCGCCAGAGTCGGGTCTGGCCGCCTGCCAGCTGACGCTCACTGGCATAACGGATCAGGCCGCTGGCATAGCCCATCTGATTCATGGTCTGATCGCATGCGTCGGCGCAGGCACCGCAGTTGATGCACTCGTACTGCAGGCCATCCCGAATATCGATGCCGGTGGGGCACACCTGCACGCACAGCTGACAGTCGATGCAGTCTCCCAGCCCCAGCGCCTTTACATCGGCCTTGCGCGAACGGGGGCCACGATGCTCTCCGCGGGCGGCATCGTAAGCGATGCTGTAGGTATCCTGGTCAAACATAGCCGACTGAAAACGGGAATAGGGGCACATGTGGGTACACATTATGGTCCTCATCCAGCCTGCGTTGAGATAGGTGCACAGGGCAAAAAAGCCTACCCAGAAGGTGGGCAGCAGACCGGCAGACCACTGCAGCAAGCCGGTGCCCAGTTCAACGGCCGGCAGAAAATAGGCGATGAAGGTAAAGCCGCTGAGCAGGGAGATCAGCAGCCAGATCAGATGCTTGCCGCCCTTGCGCGCCACCTTGTTCAGGCTCCAGGGGGCCTTGTCCAGCTGGCGGCGTTTGTTGGCACTGCCTTCCAGCTTTTCTTCCACCCAGATAAACCAGAAGGTCCACACCGTTTGCGGACAGAGATAGCCGCACCATACCCGCCCCAGAAAGGCGGTGATAAAGAACAGGCCGAAGGCGGCCACCATCAGCAACAGCGCCAGCAGGGTCAGATCCTGGGGCCAGATGGTGATGCCGAACAGGTGAAAGCGCTGCTGCTCCAGGTCCAGCAACAGGGCCTGCTGGCCGTTCCAGCGCAGCCAGGGGCCGGCCAGAAACAGCAGCATCAGCACCCAGCCGGTCGACTGACGCAACCGCTGCCAGCGCCCGCGCTGGGCTCGCACATAGACATGACCCTGACTGATGGGCCGGGGATCGGTACAAACCTTGACGTCAATCCGGGAAGCGTGGTTTTCCATAGGGCTCACATTGCTTGTTATGAGAAAGGCAGGGCTATGCCGGCCGGCACTGCCCGTTACGACCGGCGCAGTAAAACACGGCCGGTCGCCCCACAACATGCACAGTTGCCACCGAATAAACCATAACAGTGGTAACTGGCGAGATAATCCCTATAACAGTACCGGTGAACTCAGGCTGACGGCCCCTCGGCAATCAGCTCGCCGACCAGTTCGGCCAACCGCCGAATGGCCGCCTCGCTGCGCGGATCCCAGGGCAGCGAGGCGTTCAGCCGAAAACAGTGCCGATACTGTTCGTCGGCAGCGAACATGCGTCCGGGCGCTATGGTGATGCCCTCTTCCAGTGCTCGCCAATACAAGCGGGTGGCACAGCAGTACGCCGGCAGCTCAAGCCACAGAAAATAGCTGCCTTCGGCGTAATAGACCCGCACCCCATCGGGAAAGGCCCGCTGAATGGCCCTATGAAAGATGTGCTTGCGTTGCTCCAGGGTGCGCCGCAGTGTGTGCAAATGCTTGTCATACCGCTGGGAGGACAGATAGTCGGCCAGGGCCAGCTGCATGGGGGCACTGGTAGAGAGGGTGCTCATCAGCTGCAGCCGCTGAATGGCCTCGGCCTGCTGCCCCGCCGCCACCCAGCCAATCCGGAAACCGGTGGCCAGGGTTTTGGAGAAAGAGCCGCAGTGCAGCACCCGCCCCTCCTTGTCCCAGGCCTTGACCGGCAAGGGCGGCTCCAGGCCGGCGTACAGCTCACCGTAGACATCGTCTTCGATCAGGCTGACCCCCTGCTCGGCCAGCAGTGCCAGCAACCGCTGCTTGTTGATCGCCGGCATGCTGCCGCCCAGCGGATTCTGACAATGGCTCATCAGCCAGCAGGCCTTGATCGGGTATTGCCGCAGGGCCTGAGCCAGGGCATCCAGATCCATGCCCTGCTGCGGGTCCGTGGCCACCGCCACCGCCTTGAGCTGATACCGCTCTATGGCCTGCAGAGCGCCGTAAAAGGCCGGTGACTCCACCACCACCCAGTCTCCGGGCCGGGTCAGGGATTGCAGGCCAAGATTGAGCGCCTCCAGCGCGCCCGAGGTGATCACGATTTCGTCAGGCGAAATATCCATGCCCCGGGCCGCGTAGCGCTGGGCGATGCTGCGGCGCAGGTCGGCACAGCCCGGCGGCAGGGTCACGCCGGCACCATGCGACGGCATCTGCCGGGCCACTTTTATCAGGGAGCGGGACAACTGATGCTGAGGAAACAGCGAGGCATCGGGAAAGGCGGAGCCCAGGGCCACACAATCGGGATCGTTGCCGGCCTGCAGCACGCTAAAGATAAAGGCGTTGATATCCACCGTTTCCGCCAGCTGCAGTGGCTGCGGCGGAGATAAATAACGGGTCGCCTCCCGGGCGGGGGCGACAAAATAGCCGGACTGGGGCCGGGAACGGATCCAGCCCTGGCTTTCGAGCAACTGGTAGGCACTGAGCACCGTCATCAGGCTCAGCCCCGAGCGCCGTACCGTCTCACGCAGCGAGGGCAATCTGTCGCCCTCCTGCCAGACGCCGGTGCGGATCTGCTCACGCAGCTGTTGTGCCAGCTGCTCGTATCGGGTCATGATCGGGGGCTGCTTAGTCCTTCGGCAGCAGGCAGTTTTCGCCTTCCAGCTGGCTGATGGCCTGATCCAGATCCTGAGCCAGCGCCTGACGAATATCGGTAATTTCCTTCTGGTGCGCGCGACGCAGTTTCTTGCGCAGCTTGCCCATCACGAAACGGCGCATTTCTTCTTCGTCTTCCAGCTGAAGGCCGGCCACCTGGCAGGGCTTGCGGGTTTCTTCGTCCAACGCCACCATGGTGAAGTAAGAGGTATTGGTGTGCTTGACGATGCCTCGTTTGAAATCTTCAGACACCACCTTGATGCCCACTTCCATCGAGCTTTTACCCACGTAGTTGACCGACGCATACAGGGTGAGCAACTCGCCCACTTCCACCGGGTTGACGAAGTCAACCGAGTCTACCGAGGCGGTCACACAATATCCCTTGGCATGGGTGGCCGCGCAGGTATAAGCAATTTTATCCATCAGCGACAGGATAGTGCCACCGTGCACCTTGCCACCGAAATTGGCATAGGAAGGCACCATCAGTTCCTTGAGGATCACCTGCGACGACTTGACCGTTCTATAAACCGCTTCGCTCATTACTTCACCTGAATATTATTTTTACTGAATAGTATTAATTTTATCATCCCGGCACCGGGCCGGATGAAGGGGCTAAGGATGTATGAGCCGGCCTCCGCCGTAAACCGTTTGTGACCAAAAACAGAGACTTTTTTGCAGTCTGTGGCAAAGGTCATCCGCGGACAGGCTCGTATCAGCGGCGGGTGTAAGATATTATTTACACCTCTATGAGGCTCAAGACATTACCATGCGCTTAAAAGTAACCTGTGAAGACCGCCTGGGGCTGACCCGGGAGCTGCTGAACATACTGGTAGAACACCAGATTGACCTGCGCGGTATCGAAATCGATATCAGCGGCATCATCTATCTCAACTTCCCTACCCTCGACTTCGCCGCCCTGCAGCATCTGATGCCGGCCATTCGTCGCATTCC
Source organism: Oceanisphaera sp. (assembly GCA_041586855.1). Taxonomy (GTDB): domain Bacteria; phylum Pseudomonadota; class Gammaproteobacteria; order Enterobacterales; family Aeromonadaceae; genus Oceanimonas. The sequence continues at coordinate 5,947 of JBFGZI010000148.1, forward strand.
CGGGG
>JBFGZI010000149.1:0-5923 GCA_041586855.1 Oceanisphaera sp.
GACCAGAGGCAACACAGCCGCCTCCCTCGACACGCCACTGGTAAATGACACTCACCGTTGCAGCCTACTGCGAACATTCACTGGATGTTCGGTCAGGCTGCAACCGTTCGTCACGGCGAGACAAGCTCGCCCCATGGGGGCTCGGAAATGCCGTCTGACCGCCAGGGAGGGCGGGAATGCCGGAACGGCAGGAGCATTTTCCGGCCATGGCATTTCACGGTCGTGGGAGCCGTTCTCTGTTGCCTCTTCTGGAACACCGAGTTGTCCGCAGGCAGTGCTAACAGGCGACGCCGGAGCATCAAGGAGGGCAAAGGGATCTGCTCCGCCGACCATCACATGACAGGGCCAACAAAAGCTCCTGCAATGCTGGCACTCCCGCCGTCCCTGGCGGTCGGACGTCATGTGCTGAGCGTCACAAGGAGGTGCTTGAGCGAGTCGGTGGAGCGGGCCCTTTGTCCGGGATGGGTATGACAGTCAAAAAGATCGAGTGTTTAATGTAATTGGTATTATGTCTCTAATCTGTCCCTTATACCGGCCAAGGGAGACCCACCTGAAACAGGTCTGTCATAAAACTGTCGCACTGTAATAAAACCGTCATAAAGGCTCGGCATAGTGGCGCCAACGTTGAAATGAGGAAACATATTAATGAGCCTTGAGTCCACCGCCCTTCCCAGGCCCGCAAGCGAGAACAGTACCCAGTCCAACTGGCTGTCCTGGCTGCTGGTTTCATTTCTTGTTTATGTGCTGCTGGCCGCCGTGGGCGCCATCGGCTCCGGCTTCAAGGCCGCCGCCGGCAGCGATGCCAAAGAGCTGTTTGCCTTTGCTTCCAACCCGGGTATCGCGCTGATCGTCGGGGTGGTGGCCACCTCGCTGATTCAGAGCTCCAGCACAGTCACTTCCATTATCGTCGGCATGGTCGCCGGCGGCCTGCCGATCAGCATCGCCATTCCCATGATCATGGGCGCCAATATCGGCACCTCGCTCACCAGTACCCTGGTCAGCCTGGGTCATATTCGCGATGGCGAGGAGTTCAAGCGGGCCTTTTCTGCCGCCACCGTGCATGACAGCTTCAACATTCTGGCCGTGGCCATACTGCTGCCGCTGGAACTGCTGTTCCGTCCGCTCGCCACCGCTTCCGAGTATCTTGCCGGCCTGCTGGTCAGTGACGCCAGCGTCAGCATGAGCGGCATGAACTTCATGAAGGTGATGCTGTCACCGGCCTCCGATATGCTGAAGGCCAGCGTGGCCTGGCTGCCGGGTATCTGGTCCGGTGTGGCGCTGATCCTGGTCGGCATCGGCCTTATCCTGATGGTGGTGACCCAGATTGGCAAGGTGCTGCGTACCCTGATGGTGGGGCGGGCCATGAACATACTGCATACCGCCGTGGGTCGTGGCCCCGCCTCGGGCATGGCCTCGGGTACCCTGGTCACAGTGCTGGTGCAGTCATCTTCTACCACCACGTCACTGATTGTGCCCCTGGCCGGCACCGGCGTGTTCAGCCTGAAACAGGTCTACCCCTTCATTCTGGGCAGCAATATCGGCACCACCATCACAGCCCTGCTGGCGGCCACCGCCATCAGCGGCGCTGCAGCCACGGTCGCGCTGCAAATCGCCCTGGTACATCTGCTGTTCAACCTGCTGGCCATTGCCGTTATCTACGTGCTGCCGTTTTTGCGTCAGATACCGGTCGTCATGGCCGAAACCCTGGCTACTCTGGCACAACGCAACAAGGCGTATGTGGCCGCCTATATCGGTGGTGTCTTCTTTGCCCTGCCACTGATGGTGGTCGGCGTCAGCCAGTGGCTCTGAGCGTATCTTGCTGGCGGGCATAGTGCTGCGCCATGACCGCACAGACCATCAGCTGGATCTGATGAAAGATCATCAGCGGCAGCAAGGCCGGGCCCAGCAGTGGCCCGGCAAACAATACCTGCGCCATCGGCACCCCGGTGGCCATGCTCTTCTTGGACCCACCAAAGACGATGGTGATCCTGTCTTCCCGGCTAAAGCCGAAGCGGCGGCCCAACCAGGCGGTCAGGTACAACACCACCGCCAGCAGCAGGCAACACACCAGCGTCAGGATGGTCAACGCCTGGGCCGACACCGTATTCCACAAGCCTTCCACCACAGACGCACTCAGCGCCGTATAGACCACCAGCAGAATGGAGCCCTGATCCAGCCGGCTCAGCCGTTTCTTGTGCTTGTCCACCCAGTTGCCGATCACCGGCCGCAGGCTGTGCCCCAGCACGAAGGGCAGCAATAACTGCATGCTGATGGCACCGATGGAATGCAGCGGCGAGACGCTCTGACCGGCATCAAGCTGCAGCAGCAGTGCCACCAGCAGCGGTGTAAGAACAATACCCAGAATACTGGACGCCGAAGCGCTGCACACCGCCGCCGGTACATTGCCGCCCGCCAGTGCGGTAAAGGCAATGGCCGACTGCACCGTGCCCGGCAGCACGCACAGAAACAGCACCCCGAGATAGAGCTTTTCTCCCAGCAATGGCAGCAGTACCGGTTTGGCGGCCAGCCCCAGCAGCGGAAACAGCACGAAGGTGCAGCCAAACACCAGCAGGTGCAGCCGCCAGTGGGTGGCGCCGGCAATAATGGCCTGACGCGACAGCTTGGCGCCGTGCATGAAAAACAGCAGGGCAATGGCGGCCACCGTCAACCACTCGAAGACCAGAGCCCCCTGCCCCTGGGCCGGCAACAGGGTGGCGGCGGCCACCACAGTGAGCAGGATCAGGGTAAAATTGTCGAACAACATACGCAGATATCTGAACATCTTTTTAATCCCGATTGAGTCTGAAACGCCCTACTATACCCCAATCCCTATTCCCTAATCCCCAATCCCTGGTTGCCCAGCGGCAGGGCCGTGGTGTACTTGATCTGCTCCATGGCGAAACTGGAGGTGATGTCCGACAGCCCTTCGGTGCTGGTGATCAGCTTCTTGTAGAAACGGTCGAAGGCCGCAATATCTGCCACCACCACCCGCAGCATGTAGTCCCACTCGCCGGACATGCGATAGAACTCCACCACCTCGTCGAAGGCGGTCACCGTCTCGGCAAACTGTGCCAGCCAGTGGCTGTCGTGGTGCCGGGTCTTGAGCTGCACGAATACCGACAGCCCTAGCCCCAGTTTGTCTGCATCCAGCAGCGCCACCCGGCCGCGGATATAACCGGCCTCTTCCAGCTTCTTTACCCGCTTCCAGCACGGGGTGGTAGACAGGTTCACCGCCTCGGCCAGATCCTTCAGCGGCAGCGAAGCATCCTGCTGCAGCAGAGCCAGGATCTGCCAATCGAAAATATCCACTCTTCAATCCCTTAAATGGAGAAAAATTTTCTAAAAAATAGCATCAAGGCGGGAAAGATAGAAAAACTTTTACCTGCGATGAGGGATATAATTCCTGCATGACAGAACCGCTCGGTTCTCCCTGTTACCTCTAGCACCGGACGCCACAACCATGAACAACTGGACCCGCAACGCCCTCAAGACCCTGTCCAGCGATCAGCTGCGCACCTCGGATACCCATCTGTACCGGCTCGATATTCCCGGCCTCGACGGCATCGACATCTATCTGAAAGACGAAAGCACCCACCCCACCGGCAGCCTCAAGCACCGGCTGGCGCGCTCGCTGTTTCTGCATGCCATCTGCAGCGGCAAGATTAACGAAGGCACCCATGTGGTGGAGGCCTCGTCGGGCAGCACCGCCGTGTCCGAAGCCTATTTTGCCAAGCTGCTGGGCCTGCCCTTTACTGCCGTCATGCCCGGCACCACCACCCGCAGCAAAATCGAGCAGGTGGAGCGCCTGGGGGGCCACTGCCACTTTGTGGAGCGTTCATCCCAGGTATACGATGCCGCCGAACAACTGGCACGGGAAAGCGGCGGTCACTACATGGATCAGTTCACCTTTGCCGAGCGGGCCACCGACTGGCGCGGCAACAATAACATTGCCGAGAGTATCTTCCGTCAACTGGCCGAAGAGCCCCACCCCATTCCCCGCGCCATCGTGATGAGCGCCGGCACCGGCGGCACTTCCGCCACCCTGGGCCGTTATGCCCGTTATCTGGGGTTGGATACCCGGCTGGTGGTGGTCGACCCCGAAAATTCGGTGTTCTACGACAGCTACCAGAGCGGCGACGCCAGTCTGGTGAGCCAGGCCGGTGGCCGCATCGAAGGCATAGGTCGACCGCGAGTAGAAGCGTCCTTTCTGCCCGAGGTGATCGACGAGATGATCAAGGTGCCGGACGCCGCCAGCATCGCCACCATTCACTGGCTGGAGCACATTCTGGGCCGCAAGGCCGGCGGCTCGACCGGTACCAACCTGTGGGGTGTGCTGCAGCTGGCAAAACGCATGCAGGAAAAAGGCGAGCGCGGCTCCCTGGTCACCCTGATGTGCGACGGCGGCGAACGTTATCTGGACACCTACTACAACCCGGAGTGGGTAGCGAAGAACATCGGCGATCTCACGCCCTTCAGCGAACAGCTGGCGGTATTCGGCTGAGGCGTGAGGCGTGAGGCGTGAGGCGTGAGGCGTGAGGCGTGAGGCGTGAGGCGTGAGGCGTGAGGCGTGACATTATAGTCCGTAGGTTGGGATGAGCGAAGCGAATCCCAACACGGTTCACCGCAGATCCGCCAACATGGCACTATCATTGTCACGCAGCTTCCTCTGTTCTGCCCAGCCGAGCTGGGCCCGCCAACTGAAGTGGCGGCTACCTGTAATAACTAATAACGCCAAGCCGTGCGCTGGCTTGGCCGGTTGAAACCGGGCCTACACAACTCCCCTCACCCCTCACCCCTCACCGCAGCGCGTCCCGCCCCCAGCACCAGCATGCAGGGGGTCAGCAGCAACGTCAGCAAAGTAGCGAAGGCCAAACCGCCGGCGATAGCGCTCGACAACTGGGTCCACCACTGGGTAGAGGGCGCACCCAGGCCCAGGCTGGGTGCCAGCAGATCCACGTTTACCCCCAGCACCATGGGCATCAGTCCCAGCACTGTGGTAATGGCGGTCAGCAGCACAGGTCGCAGACGCAGGCAGCCGGTTTCCAGCGCCGCCTCGGTCGGGTTCATGCCCTCGGCGCGCAGCTGATTGAAGGTGTCGATCAGCACTATGTTGTTGTTCACCACTATGCCCGCCAGGGCGATGATACCCATGCCCACCATGACGATGCCGAACGACTGGCCATTCAGCAACAGCCCCATCAGCACACCGGCGGTAGAAAACACGATGGCCGACAGCACCAGCGCGGTCTGATACAAGCTGTTGAACTGGGTCACCAGGATCAACGTCATCAGGAAAACGGCCACCACGAAGGCATTGATCAGAAACTGCCCCGCCTCGCGCTGATCCGCATCTTCGCCGGCCACCACCAGACCCACTCCGGGTGGCAACGAGGTGACCCGCTCACTCAGGGCACTCAGCCGCTCGTCCAGCCGAAAGCCGTCGGCGATGTCGGCCTTGATGGTGATGGTACGCCGACCGTCGACCCGGTGCAGGGTGCCGATTTTTGGCGCCGGGGTCAGGGTCACAAAATGACTCAGCGGCACCTGGCCACGCGAGGTGCTGAGGGTCAGTCGTGACAGCTGATCGAGCGAGCGCCAGTGTTGCGGCAGCCGCACCCGAATGTCCACTTCGTCGCTGGCATCCTCGGGTCGGTAGGTCGCCAGTTTCAGACCATTGGTCACCAGCTGCACCGCGTTACCCACGCTCAGCACATCGGCCCCCAGCCGGGCGGCGGCTTCCCGATTCACGGTCAGCCGCCACTCGATGCCGGGCAGGCTGCGGTCGTCCTCTATGTCGGTAAAACCACCCAGCGCTTCCATGGCCGCGCGCAGGGTATCGGTGGCCGTCGCCAGGCTGTGCTCATCGCTGCCATTGATTTGCAGCTCCACCGGCTTGCCGCCGCCCGGCCCCATCTGCTGCTGC
>JBFGZI010000150.1:0-5867 GCA_041586855.1 Oceanisphaera sp.
AGCTTACATGGGGCGAGCTTGTCTCGCCGTGACGAACAGTTTCAGCCTGACCGAACATCCAGTGAATGTTCGCAGCAGGTTGAAACTGTGAGTGTCGTTTATCCGTAGCGTGTCGAGGGAGGTGGCTGTGTTGCCTCTGGTCTGGGGCCTCAATATGACCAGATCATTACTGGGATTGGTATTTGTGGGATGAAAATAAAGTTTCATCACGGAAAATGTAAATGCTACCTATCAAACCGACGGTTTCAAACGCGGTAACTTGATGGAAATGAGCGAAGTCAGAAGCAGAAACGCCATTGATACCCACAAACAGGCCTGTATGCCGGCGCTGCCTTGCCCCGCCCACTGGAAGATCCAGCCGGACAGTACAGTGCCAAGCAGACGCCCCATGGCGTTGGACATGTAGTAAAAGCCCACATCCAGGGAGACGCCATCACGACCTGCGTAGCTGACAATAAGGTAACTGTGCAGAGATGAATTGACCGCAAACACGGCGCCAAACAACATAAGGCCGCCGATAAGTACTGTCGCCGGGTCCACTGCGGTCATGAGTCCAAGCGCAATTCCCCCTGGCAGCAGGGTCAACAGCAAGGCCCAAACCGTCGCCGCCTGACCATCAGGTACTTTCCCCGAGGCTTTGCCGGTAATGCGCGGCGCCAGGGCTTGCACCAGGCCGTAGCCGATCACCCACAGAGCCATAAAGCCACCGGTCTGACTGTGGTTCCAGCCCAGTGTCTGGGACAAAAACACCGGCAGCGCTACCACAAACCAGACATCACGAGCACCAAACAGGAACATCCTCGCCGCCGACAGAATGTTGATGGCCGGGCTCTTGGATAAAATGTCGCGGAACCTGGGTTTGTTTTTGGCCTTGCCCAGATCCTGTTTCAGCAGCACCAGACTCAACAGCCACACCAATGTAAGGGCAACCGCCATCGCTGCCACCGCGCCGGTAAAGCCTACCCCCATCAACAAGGCACCACCGAGAAAAAAGCCCACGCCCTTTAGCGCGTTCTTGGAACCGGTGAGAAGCGCCACCCACTGATAGAGCCTGCCCTGCGCCTCCGACGGCACCAGCAGCTTGATGGAGCTTTTGGCGCTCATCTTGTTGAGGTCTTTGGCCACCCCCGACAATGCCTGTGCAGCCATCACCCAGGGCACGGTCAGCCAGGCGGCGGGCACCAACAGCATCGCCAACGCCACCACCTGTAACATCAGACCGATATTCATGGTGCGGTTGAGGCCCAGATGGGCACCCAGCCAGCCCCCTACCAGATTGGTGATCACCCCGAAGATTTCGTAAAACAGAAACAGCAGCGCGATTTCCAACGGTGAGTAGCCCAGACCATGAAAATGCAGCACCACCAACATGCGCAGGGCGCCATCGGTCAGCGTAAAGGCCCAGTAATTGCCGGTCACCACCAGATACTGGCGAATAGCGGGAGAGAACTGGCTCAGCATTTAGCAGCGTCCTACCTTCAACGCCAGTTCGGCGGTGCGATTGGCATAACCCCACTCGTTGTCGTACCAGGCATAGATTTTTACCTGAGTATCGTTCACCACCATGGTGGACAGTGCGTCAATGATGCTGGAGCGAGGGTCAGTTTTGTAATCAATGGAAACCAGCGGCCGCTCTTCATAGCCCAGAATGCCATTCAGCTCACCCTCTGCGGCTGCTTTCAGCAAGGCATTGACCTCTTCCGCCGTGGTGGCGCGATTGACTTCAAACACACAGTCGGTGAGTGAAGCATTGGCCAGCGGCACCCGAATGGCATGGCCGTTCAGCTTGCCTTTCAACTCCGGGAAAATATGGGTGATGGCAGTGGCCGAGCCGGTGGTGGTGGGAATAAGGCTCATGCCACAGGCGCGGGCCCGGCGCAGATCCTTGTGTGGCGCATCCAGAATGGTCTGCGTATTGGTGATATTGTGAATGGTGGTCATGGAGCCATGCTTAATGCCCAGTTGTTCATGGATCACCTTGACCACCGGCGCCAGACAGTTGGTGGTGCAGGACGCCGCCGTCACTATGGAGTGCCGGGCCGGATCATACAGGTGGTCGTTGACCCCCATCACCACATTGAGCACACCTTCTTCCTTCACCGGGGCCGTCACTACCACCCGCTGGACGCCCTGATCCAGGTAGGCCTGCAGCACGGCCTTGCTCTTCATCTTGCCCGAGGCTTCGATCACGATATCGCAGCCGGACCAGTCGGTGTCCGCTATCGCCTTGTTGCGGCTGACGGTGATACGCGCGGTGCCAATCAGCATGCTGTCGCCGTCTGCGCTGGCCTCGTGTTGCCAACGACCATGTACCGAATCGAAATTCATCAGATGGGCTAGGGTGGCCGCATCGCCGGCAGGATCGTTGATTTGAATAATCTCGACTTCGCTGCGTTCAACCAATGCCCGCATGGTCAAACGGCCCATGCGGCCGAAACCGTTAATGCCTACTTTAATGGTCATCATGTTGCTCCGCTTAACTGTTGACTGAGTTCAGAATATAAGAACGTTGGGCAGGATGGCTGAACGCCTTGGGACGCAACGCCTGAATGGCCTTGATCGCTTCTTCCGCAGTGTAACCTGCGGCAAGCATCAGTTTGCCAGCCACCAGCCCGGTACGGCCAGAACCTCCCTTGCAATGCAGGGCCAGGGTGTCACCGAATTGCAGGCGTTGTAGCAGCTCTGCGTGACAGGCATTCCAGGCAAGGTCAAAGTCTGCCCCCGGCAGATCATCATCCGGTACTGGAAGGTGAAACCAGTCCAGCCCTGCGGCTTTGACTGCCGGGGAAAAGTCTCTCAAACCTACATCGTTTAATTCGGTCACCGTCATCAAGGTGATAATGGCGGTGGCCCCGTCTGCTTTCAGTTGTGACAGGGAGTCACAGAGTTCGACGCCTTGAGTGCCTGGACAGGGTGTCAGCAGCAAGGCGCCTTTCTGAACGGGAAGTGACCAGGACGGGTGGGAAGAAACAGACATAATCAATCCTCTTTTTGGACGTACCAGTGGCGGGTTTTATTAACGAAATAAACCAGGGATAACATAACCGGCACTTCCACCAGCACGCCGACGACGGTTGCCAGGGCCGCCCCCGAGTGCAGCCCGAACAGCGAGATCGCCACCGCAACCGCCAGCTCAAAAAAATTGGAAGTACCAATCATGCAGGCCGGAGCGGCCACATTGTGCGGCAAGCGCAACCACCAGGCGGCGGCATAGGCAATGATGAAAATGCCATAGGTCTGGATCAGCAGTGGAATGGCGATCAGGCCAATGGTTTGAGGCTGAGCGAGTATGGTTTCGGCCTGAAATCCGAACAGCAATACCACTGTGGCCAGCAGACCCAGAATCGACCAGGGTTTGAGCCGCTGCAGGAAGTGGTCAAGACGAGCACCATCACCCTTGCGCTCCAGTTGATGACGGGTCCATACCCCGGCCGTCAGTGGCAGTACCACATACAGGGCAACCGACAGCAGCAGTGTCTCCCAGGGCACCTGAATATCACTGACGCCCAGCAAAAAGGCGGCAATAGGGGCAAAGGCGAAGATCATGATGATGTCGTTGACCGACACCTGTACCAGGGTGTAGTTGGGATCTCCTCTGGTCAACTGACTCCATACAAACACCATGGCGGTACAGGGCGCCACACCCAGCAGTATCATGCCGGCGATATATTCACTGGCACTCTGCGGATCCACCCAGTCGGCAAAAATCACGCGAAAAAACAGCCACCCCAGCGCCGCCATGGTAAACGGCTTGATCAGCCAGTTAATGATCAGCGTCAGCACCAGGCCCTTGGGCTTTTTCCCCACGTCCTTGATGGCACTGAAGTCTATCTGCACCATCATTGGGTAAATCATCACCCAGATGAGCACCGCAACCACCAGATTGACGTGGGCGAACTCCAGCCGGGCAATAACACCAAAGAGCTCGGGAGTGAGATTACCCAGTACTATGCCCACGAGAATGCAGAGGGCGACCCAAAGGGTGAGATAGCGCTCAAAAATCCCCATTTAACTCATGCTCCCTCAGATTGACCGCTGGTTAACGCGAGCCGACAGTTGTTCGGCATTTTCTACCCGTTCGGAATAACGATCGGTGAGATAATCGCTGCACCCCCGGGTCAGCAGAGTGAACTTCACCAGCTCTTCCATCACATCCACAATACGGTTGTAGTAAGCGGAAGGCTTCATGCAATTGTTGTCGTCAAATTCCATGAATGCCTTGGCTACGGAGGATTGATTGGGGATGGTGATCATCCGCATCCAGCGGCCAAGAATGCGCATCTGGTTAACGGCATTAAAACTCTGGGAGCCACCGGACACCTGCATCACGGCCAGGGTTTTGCCTTGCGTCGGGCGCACGGCTCCCATGCTAAGCGGAATCCAGTCAATTTGTGCCTTCATAATGGCGGTCATGGCGCCATGGCGTTCCGGTGAACACCACACCATGCCCTCGCACCATTGCACCAGCTCGCGCAGTTCCTGCACCTTGGGGTGGCTGTCGTCGGCATCGTCGGGCAGTGGCAAGCCACTGGGATTGAAGGTACGTGTATCGGCACCCATTGCCTGCAGTAAACGGGCCGCTTCTTCCGTTACCAAGCGGCTGAAGGAACGCTGACGCAAAGACCCATACAGCAGCAGAATTTTGGGCGCCGGCTCGGCGCCAGACGTGCGTAAGGAGGCATGGTCCAGGGCCGCAAACTGCGCTCTATCAATGTTGGGCAGGTCATTCATTTCAAACGCCATTTACATACTCCTCATCACAGATATTGCCTCCTGCCACAGGGCGGGAATTCATCTTGCTCAGGCGGGCTTTCGGCTGTTCCAGCATTGACTGGCTGTGCTCCCAGGTAGTTTGCAGCATGCCGCGCATCCAGTCGTTTAACAGCGGGTGGATTCGGTAGAACACCCATTGCCCCTGGCGCCTGTCCAGCAACAGGCCCACTTTGCGCAACTGGCCAAGATGTCTGGAAATTTTGGGTTGTGGCAGATCCAGTGCTTCCATCAGCTCACAGACACACAACTCCCCTTCCTGCTCGATAAGCAGTAAGCACAGCAGCCGGGTTTCATCGGCCAGGGATTTAAAAAAATCCAACGGCTGTATCGACTTCACTTCGGACTTAACGTCCTTGCTGTTGACCAGTACAAACAACCGTATCCGTTCACTGATTTCCTGCAAAGAGAGTGCAAACGCCTTGGGATTGCTACTGCCCTTGGGATCGGGGAAATCCCATGCCATCACAACACCACTACCGGGCCAGTGACGGCATTCCATGTGGGCCTTGTCGCACAAGCTGATGACGAAGTCGAAATGCTGATCGGAAAGACTCTCTATGGACTTGGACTTCAGCCCCGTGGTTTCCAGCCCGAAATCCTGCAACGCCTGCAGAGTGCGCGGATCCACTTCGGAAGGCTCGGTTCCTGCACTGAACACCTCGAAATCGTCGCCACCGAAGTGCCGCAGCAAGGCCTCCGCCATCTGCGAGCGGGCGGAGTTGGCAGTACAGACAAACAGCACTCGTTTCATTGCATATCCCCTATCTCACTTGGCAGTGATAATACATTCAAAAAACAACATATTCAATTTAGTGAATATGTAAAATTAAAGATATACCTCTTGAGCCGGCCTGCCGGGGGAGTGGCAGGACACCAAATACAACAACGCCCGCCATGGGCGACGCCGTGTGTACCGGCGGCCGATGGCGGGCGAGGATGACACTTTATTTTCATCCCACAACTGGCTGTGGGAAGGTGGCCGGTGTTACTCCACCGTGACCGATTTTGCCAGGTTCCTCGGCTGATCCACGTCGGTACCCTTGATCAGCGCCACATAGTAGGACAGCAACTGCAGGGGCACCGTGTAGACGATG
>JBFGZI010000151.1:0-5772 GCA_041586855.1 Oceanisphaera sp.
CTCACGCCTCACGCCTCACGCCTCACGCCTCACGCCTCACGCCTCACGCCTCACGCCTCACGCCTCACGCCTCACGCCTCACGCCTCACGCCTCACGCCTCACGCCTCACGCCTCACGCCTCACGCCTCTCACGCCTCTCACGCCTCTCACGCCTCTCACGCCTCACTTCCCTGAACTGGCACTTTTTGGCACACTGAACCCTTGTTTTCTGCAATCTGGACTCTCTCATGGCAAAACGCGCCTGTGCCCTTCATATACTGGTGAAAACCGAAGCCGAATGTCTGGCGATAAAACAGCAGCTGGATAAAGGCGGCGACTTTCACAAGCTCGCCAAAAAACACTCTACCTGTCCCTCTGGCAAACGCGGTGGTGATCTGGGTGAATTCAACAAGGGTGATATGGTCGGCCCCTTCGACAAGGCGGTATTCAGCGGCCCCGAGCTGGTGATTCAAGGGCCGGTGAAAACCCGTTTCGGCTATCATCTGATCAAGGTGTTATACCGTAATTGAAGGGTCGTCGGCGGTCGGCAACACCTGCGGCCGTTAATACCATTGGCCGTTGACAGGGGCTCACCGAGGACAGCGCATGTTTCTTGAGCATATTCAGATCCGCAACTTCATGGGCCTTAATCAGCTATCGCTGACGCTCAACCAGAGCACGGCGTTGATGGGCGAAAATGCCTGGGGTAAAACCAGTCTGTTTCGGGCCCTGTGGCGGCTGATGGGGCAGGGCGGTTGCTGCTACCAGTTTGTGGATGAGGACTTTTACCGTCCAGAGCCGGATGAAACGATTGACGAGCTGCAAATTGTGCTCAGTTACCGTGAGCACAGGCCCGGCATCAGCGAGCATTCGGCACGGCTGGCGCGACTGGAGCCGGTCTGGATAAAGCACAAGGACAGTTTTCATCGGGTTCATTACCGGGCCCGGGCGCGGCGCAGTGCCGAGGGCATCATCAGCGAACACGGTTTTGTGGACGGTGGCGGTGTCCCCATCGAGTTGGATGACGCCGACAAACTGGTACATAGCCTGATAGAAATGAACCCGGTGTTCCGCCTGCGTGACTCCCGGGGCACGCCCCAGGATCTGCCCATCGTCAACCTGAACGGCGATTACGAGCAATTGCTGACGCGGCTGAGTGAGCAGCTGGCGGAAGAAGAAGAGCTGAGCCAGCGGGATATCAAGGCCGGGCTGGACGCAGTGCGTCAGCTGTTTGAACACTATTTCACCCCCCAGGGTGCCACCAGCCGGGCTCCCCGGCGGGCGCGGGACATTGCCATTCACCCGGTCACCCTGAGTCAGTTGGGAAAGCTGAACGACTGGCAACCGATGGGCGAGGAAAGCGGCCTGTCGCTGGCGTTGTCGGCGATGGCCCGTACCATACTGCAGGCGCGGGGCGGGCGCCCCATCGAAGTGGGCTCCCGGCCCATGCTGCTGATTGAAGATCCGGAAAGTCGGCTGCATCCCACCATGCTGGCGGTGACCTGGGGCATTCTGGAGCGTTTTCCGGGGCAGAAGCTGGTGACCACCAATTCCGGCGACCTGCTGTCGGCCTTTCCGCTCAATCATCTGCGTCGACTGGTGCGCACAGAGCACGAAACCAGAAGCTTCCAGATTGGCAACGAAAAATACAATGGCGAAGACATGCGTCGTATCGCCTTTCATGTCCGTATCAACAGACCCATGTCGCTGTTTGCCCGCTACTGGTTGCTGGTGGAGGGAGAAACCGAGATCTGGCTGCTGAACGAGCTGGCCCGGATTTGCGGCTATGTCTTGCCCGCCGAGGGCATTCGTATCATCGAGTTTGCTCAGTGTGGCCACAGCCCTTTGATCAAGGTGGCGCGGGATTTCGGCATCGGCTGGCATCTGCTGACCGATGGTGACGAGGCGGGCCAGAAATATGCCCAGGGCGTACGCAGCATGTTGCGCGGCGAGCGGGAGGAGGATCACCTGACCGTATTACCGAGTCTCGATATCGAACATTATCTGTATGACAGAGGGCTGGAGTCGGTATTTCGCCAGGAAGCACAGATCCAGGATAAACATACCCCGCCAGGCCGTATTATCGAACGTGCCCTCAGTCGGCGCAGCAAGCCGGGCATGGCGCTGGCGGTGGTGGAAGCCATCGAACTGCAGGGCGTGCAGCTGGTTCCGGTGGAATTACGACGCATGTTTGCCCGTATGGTCGCGATTGCCCGTCGACAGCGGTAGAATGCACGGCTTTATATTCTGGAGAATCACCGATGACAGAACTGTTGCCGGCGCGGTTGTTTGCGCCACTGGCATTAACCGCCATTGCGGCCCTGGGCCTGCTGCTGTGGGTATTACGAAACGGCGATCTTTGCCCCGGCCAGCGCCGGCGCATCAGCGACGGTCTGTTGTCGGCCTGGGCGGTGTTTGGCCTGGCCCTGATGCTGGGGGTGGAAGCCGCGGCGCCGGCTCCCCTGTTGTGGCTGGGCGGGCTGGCATTGGCCGCCGGTCTGGGCACAGTATTGTATCAGGCGCGATTGCAGGGCAAGCGCAGCCTGCCATTAAGCTGGCACACGCCGGCGCTGGTACTGGCAATGCTTTATGGTGTCTGGATAGTGACCATAATGGGCCCGGCCGCACTGCTGGTGGCCGGTGCCGGTGGTTGTGTGTTCGCGCACCTGATCATGGTGCGCGCCAAGCATCGCTTGCAGGCTTTCAATACCCTGCTGCCGCTGGCGGGCATCGCCTTTGCCGTCGCCTGCTTGCTGTTGTTGCTGGTGCTGACCCTGTTTGCCCAGAGCAGGCAGCCGGACATGAGCCACTTGATTGTGCCTTTTATGCAGATGAGTGCGGCCATATTGCTTGGCGCCATCATCTGGTTACTGCCCTTGCTGCGAAAAGAACAGACCCGGCCACCCGTGATTGCGGTTGCTGCTTTGTTAATATTGGGTGCCCTGACCACGGGACAGGGCATTATCTGGCAGTTGTGATTTAACATCGGTTAAACAGCAAAAAAACTGCAGTCAAGTCCCAATTTTTCTCGTTGTACTTGCCAAATAGCCCACCCTAGAATGCGCGCCTCAAAAACCGGAGGCGCCATGTACTTAATTCCCCTTTATCTGCATTTGACACTGCTTACCCTGGGTAACGCTTTTTTGTTGACCCTGGTGGCGGTGTACCTGAATGGTCAGGGGGCACCGGCGGCACAAATCGGTCTGGTGGGCTCGGCGTTTTATCTGGGCATGCTGGGCGCGAGTTTTTTTGCCGATAAACTGATCGAGCAGCTGGGTCACGTGCGTTCGCTGGTATTGTGCTGTCTGACGCTGGCGCTGGCCGCCCTGGCGCTGTCCTGGACCAGCCTGTTACCGGTCTGGTTGATACTGCGTGTGCTGGCGGGCATGGCGGCGGCGGTCAGCTTCGTGGCGGTAGAAAGCTGGGTGCTGGGTGTGGCGCCGCTGCATCGTCGTTCCAGTGCCATGGCGCGTTACATGCTTATCTATTACTTCAGCTACGGCATCAGCCAGCTGTTTATCGACTGGATCCCGACCACCGGCATGACCGGCTTCTGGCTGGCCTCCGGCCTGTGTGTGCTTTCTGTGGTGCCCTTGCTGTGGGCCAGGCGTCCGGACTTGAATGCCGAGGGTAGCACCAATGCCAACAGCGGCAAGCCCCCCCGGGCCGACAGAGCCCTGGGGTTGGTCGGTTGTCTGGTGGCGGGCATGCTGCTCGGCACCCTTTCTGCCCTGATGCCCATTCAGCTGGAACAGCTGGCGCTGGGGGATGAAATCGGGCTTTACATGGCCTGGCTAATCCTGTGCGGCATGGCGTTTCAGTTGCCCAACGGCAGCCTGGCCGACAAGTTCGGCAAGCGTACCATGATGGCGGTACAAACCCTGATGATTGGCGCCGGTTGTCTGCTGCTGTGGGAATTCGACGGCAAGGGCATCATGATCATGGCCTTTGCGCTGCTGGGAGCGGGAGGCTTTACCCTGTATCCCACTACCATGTCCTATGCCTGCGGCAAGATGCACGGTCGGGCTCTGGTGAGAATGACCCAGAAGCTGATGTTTACCTACAGCATCGGCTCGCTGACCGGCCCCATGATTGCGGGCATGATGCTGGAGAAATACCAGTCCGGCCTGTTCCTGTTTGTCATCCTGCTGGTGGCCGGCTGGGCGCTGTGGCTGTTGCTGATGCGTCTGCTGACCGACAAGCCGGTGGGCACCACCATTTAAGCTTGCGTCTTCCTCTTCTTTTTACGGCAACGGCCGGCCCCAGGGCCGGCCGTTGTGGTTTCTGGTCTTCGCCGACCAGCAGGAACCATGAGCCCCGGGCTTATTTCTGGGCCAAATGAGGGTAGACTGGAGCTAATCAATCAAAGACAGTCGGTATCGTCCGATTAATACCGCAATAAAGGCCATCTCGGCCGGGTCTCTATTCTTTTGCGGTAATAAAAACGAGAATGACTGTGTCGCTTTCCATAGGGGGTTCATGATGAAAATGAAAACATTGTCAGCGGTTGCCGTGGTCGCCGCGTTCGGTCTGGCGGGCTGTGCCAACCCGGATGTGTATTCCGGTGATGTCTACAGCAGCAGTGCCGCCAAGCAGGCGCAAACGGTGACCTACGGCACCGTGGTGTCGGTGCGACCGGTGACCATTCAGGCCGGAGACGAGAATCCCAACCTTATCGGTACCGTCGGTGGTGGTGTGGTCGGTGGTATGCTGGGTCATCAGGTTGGCGGTGGCTCCGGCCGCTCACTGGCCACGGCGGCGGCAGCCATTGCCGGTGCCATGGTGGGCTCGCGGGCCGAAGACAAAATCAACCAGGTCAAGGCGGTCGAGCTGGAAGTGCGTACCGACCGGGGTGACAGCCTGATTGTGGTGCAAAAGGCCGATCGCAACTGGCAAGCGGGCCAGCGGGTACGGCTGGTGGGCTCGGGCAGCACAATGAGTGTGGCCCCTTACTAAGCCAGACTAAGGCTCAAACAGCAGATAGTAAAAAGGCGCCCCTGGAGGCGCCTTTTTACTATCTGGAAATAGTCTTATTTCTTACAGGAAATATTTTTATTTCTTAGTGTTTTACAGTCCTGTCTTCCCGGGCTCATTTTTACATCTGTGCCAAGGAAGGTGCAGAAATGGCGACTAAAGCGGCGCCGACTGTAAAAATGACGGTTATAACCAACTCTTTCATTTTTTACCTTCCTCAACGATGGGCTGTGTACCTAATATACGGGTATGCCGTTCTCTTTTCAATCGATATTTTGTTATTTGTTCGATGATATCGATGAAAGGTGATCATAATGCCTGTTTTATTAAGTTTGCTTGGGATTTAACGGCGTATATTCATGGTTTTTGGTGTATTGATCTTATATTTAACATTAATTAAGTTCTTATATATCAACGGTTTAATGTGTTTTATGGCGATGTGTGGGCGTTTGGTGGTAGGTATATCTGTATCGTTTGAGTGTAGATCTATATCACGCTTTTAACGGGCCTCAGGCCATCTCCGGTGCCGGTGATCGGATTTTATGATGATAAAAACACCACCAAAGTGGACGGAACGCATCGAAAAGAGGGGAAGCTGATATTGTCGCTACCATCACGGCAATACGAGCGAAATAGAGCTCATGATGACGACACCCCCTGTTTGGGATGAGTAGTACCGGCATAGCCACAGCCTGCCGATGGCAGGCGATGCGCCATCCTGGCTCCCTTCGCGGCTCATTTCTGCTAGACTGCGCGCCAGTTTTTAATCGAGTGAATGGGGTTGGGTTTGACGCAGTCCGTTGAACAGTGGCAGGCAA
>JBFGZI010000152.1:0-5758 GCA_041586855.1 Oceanisphaera sp.
GACCCGCAATATGTAATCCACGCCGCCGCCGGTGGCGTAGCAGTCCACCACCTGCTCACACGTCAGCATGGCCTGCTCGAAACGCTGAAAGGCCTCGGCGCTGTGTTGTTTGAGGCTGACTTCTACCAGTACAGGCGTGCGCTTGAACAGCACATCGGTATTGATGCGGGCGCCGTAGCCTTCGATAATACCGGCGGCTTCCAGACGTTTTACCCGCTCCCAGCAGGGGCTGATCGACAGGCTGATGGCCTCGGCCAGGCCCGACTTGGTGATGCGCCCCTGTTGGTGCAATATCTGCAGAATATGAATGTCGTAGCGATCCAGCTGCATTCCTTTTACCTCTTCACAAACAGTTGGCGGGAATAGTTGCACAGGGTTTCTACCCCGGCGTCGGTGATGACGATGCTCTCTGTGGTTTCCATGCCCCAGTCATCCAGCCATAAGCCGGGCATGAAGTGAAAGGTCATGCCCGGCTCCAGTATGGTCTGGTCGGTGTTACGCAGGCTCATGGTGCGCTCCCCCCAGTCCGGCGGGTAGCTGAGCCCTATGGGGTAACCACAGCGGGCGCCCTCCCGGTCGAAACCGTATTCCGCCAGGGTGGCGTTGAGGGCATCGGCAATATCGGCGCAGCGGTTACCGGGTCTGGCGGCGGTCAGCCCCGCTTCCAGCCCCGCATTGAGGGCTTCTTCGGCACGCAGAAAATCATTGGTCGGCTGGCCCAGGTAGATGGTGCGCGACAGTATGCAGTGATAACGCCGATGACAGCCGGCGAGCTCGAAGAAGGTGCCTTCGTTGTGGTTGAAGGGACGCTCGTCCCAGGTCAGGTGCGGTGCCGAGGCATCCTTGCCCGAGGGCAGCATGGGCACTATGGCCGGGTAGTCGCCGTAATGGCCATCATGGCCTTCCATCGCTACCCGGTAGATTTCGGCCACCAGCCGGTTCTTGGGCAGGCCCGGCTCTATCATGTCCAGGGCGGCCTGGTGCATGTTTTCGACGATGCGGGCGGCAATGCGCATATAGCGCAGCTCGGTTTCCGACTTGATGGCCCGACACCAGTTGACCAGGGCGGTGGCATCCACCAGTTCGGCGTCGGGCAGGTTGTCTCGCAGCGCCAGATAGGCGGCAGGGCTGAAATAGTAATTGTCCATCTCGATGCCGATGTTGCCGTAGGCCCAGTCCCGGGGCTTGAGCAGCTGGTTGGCCAGATATTCCATGGCGTTCATCGGCGGGTTCATCACGTAATAGTCCGGATACCAGGTGATGTTGTCTTCCTGCAGGTAGACGGTACGTTTGGCACCGTTAGAGTCCATCTGTCGGCCATACCAGATGGGTTCACCTGCCGGGCCCACCACCACCACCTGAGGGGTATAGAAAGACCAGCCGTCGTAGCCGGTCAGCCAGGCGATATTGGACGGATCGTGCACTATCAGCGTCTGAATATCCTGTCTCGCCATGGCGTCTCTTACCCTGGTCAGACGTTGCTGGTATTCCTCGATGGAAAAGCTGGGGAGCTGGTTATGCATGTCACGCCTCGCGATAGCCGATGAGCGGACTTTAATGGACCTCGCGGCCTTCAGTGGCTCAAGTGGTACTCATCCTTTTTGTCAGCATAGCAACGAACCTGCTGGCTGCATCAATGTGGTGGATTACTCGGATAAACATCCTGGCTGCTCGCAGCGGCCGGGGAGACGTCGTTTACCTTGCCGGCTCGTTCAGAGAAGACCCCAAGAGCCCCATTCGAGATTAAATTTATTTTATAAATGATAAAATCTTGTGGATTTGCTCGCTATGTAACCAATTTTGGCGATCGTGGGGTTGCTGAACTGTTTTTTAAATGTAAAATCCCGCCCCTTGTAATATAGCCAGTTCACTTATCTATAAAGATAACCAATAGCAGATCAATCGTTCAGATGTTGCTGAGGAATACAAAATGAAAGGTTCTCTCTCTACCCGTATCTTCGCCGGCCTTTTTGCCGGTCTGATCATCGGGAGCATGATCCAGTATCTTTTTTCTGGAGTCTCGTTTTTAAACGACAACGTAGTGGGTCTGGCCGAAGGGCTGGGTGGCATGTTTGTATCCTTGATCAAGCTGATGGTAGTACCACTGGTCTATATCTCCATCGTGACCGGTATCTGCGAGCTGCGTGATATTGCCAGTTTCGGTCGGCTTGGCAGCAAGACCTTCGGGCTTTATATCATCAACACCATATTGTCGATTGCCGCCGCCATCCTGGTCGGGGTTATTTTTCAGCCGGGCATGGGTGCGACCCTGCCACACGGTGCCTCTACCACCGTTGAACTGGCGACGACCGAAACGCCGGACATTGGCGCCATGCTCATCGGCATAGTTCCCAGCAACCCGGTACAGGCCTTCGCCTCCGGCGATATGCTGCAGATTATCTTCATGGCAATCATTACCGGCCTGGCCATTCAGGCCATGGGTAGCGGTGCCGCCCCGGCGATGCGCACCTTCCGCGTGGCCAACCAGGTGATGATGAAGCTGGTGGGCCTGGTGATGACCCTGGCTCCTTACGGCGTATTCGCGCTGATGATAAGCCTCGGCGCGACCCTGGAAGCGAACACCCTGATGTCGGTGGCCGGCTACGTGGGCATGGTGGTACTGGTGCTGGCGTTCTGGATTCTGGTGGTGTATCCGCTGGCGGTGTGGCTGACGACCGGTGTCAAGCCGGGTGAGTTCCGCAAGGCCACCCGTGAGCAGCTGTTGTTCTCGCTGTCTACCGCCAGCTCCAACGCCACCATTCCGGTGACCATGCGTACCCTGACCGAGAAGCTGGGCGTGTCCCGCGCCATCGCCGGTTTCGGCGTGCCGCTGGGCGCGACCATCAACATGTCCGGCTCCGCCATCTACATCACCCTGGCCGCCATGTTTGCCGCCAACATTTCCGGCACGCCCATTCCGGTCGGTGACCTGCTGACCGTGGGGGTGACCGTGCTGCTGATGTCTGTCGGCGTGGGTGGCGTACCCGGCGGTGCCGTGGTCATGGCCGGTGTGCTGCTGCACCAGATGGGTCTGCCGATTGAGGCCATGGCCATCATCATGGCAGTGGACCGCATCAACGACATGTTCTGTACCGCCTCCAACGTGGTGGGCGATACCGCCGTCAACACCATAGTGGCGAAGATGGAAGGTAATCCCGAGGCGCTGGACGACAGTGCCGAGCTGGCGCCAACCACAGAGAAGTCATAAAAAGAGAATCGAAAAAAACCGCCGGAAGGCGGTTTTTTTTAGCCGTGAACCTGTCGGGTAGGATGCGGAATGGGAAATACCTTGTCGTAGGCCAGGTTATAGAGGAAGGCATACACCAGATAAAAAGTGGCCATGGCAATATCCATCATGAAGGCTTCCCACAGGCTGATGCCCAGATACCAGGCGATCATCGGCAAAAACAGCAGCAGCAAGCCGCCTTCAAACAGCAGGGCATGGAACACCCGTATAGGGACTGTCTTGCGCACATCACCGCGTACTTTCAGCATGGCGTGATCGAACAACAGGTTGTAAACATAGTTCCAGAAGGTGGCGATAATGGAGCCGACCACCGCCATGACGCCCATCAGATGAAGCCCGAAGCCGAAGATCCAGCTGGCCAGCGGGGCGAAGATAATCAGGCCTATTACCTCGAATCCCAGGGTGTGGCGAATACGATCTTTGGTGGTACGCATCAAGGTTCCTTTGTCATGACGATGGGGTTGATAAAACGGATATTGTCGGTGAGTACAGCCGTCGACCAGAAAGGTCGCCGGCTGGTTTAACGCCGTTGTTTGTGACGAACAGGTTTGTGAAGATCAGGTTGTCGAAGATCAGTCTACCAGATCGTAGGGCAGGGGCTGCAGGCTAAGCCGGCTGTCTTCCTGTCCCTTGAGGCGGAATACCGCATCGGGCTCCAGGCCTTTGTTCAGTACCGACGTCAGCAGACATTCTTCACCCTGTTGCCAGACGCTCAGCACGGTGCCGGCCCGACGCCAGTTGTCACCCAGTTGCAGCTCAATGTCCTGATTGACGGTGATGTCGTCCGAGGCGGTGCCAGCCAGTATAAACATCGCCTTCTTGTTGGCACCCCGGTATTTGGCGCGGGCCACGGTTTCCTGGCCCATGTAGCAGCCCTTGGTGAAGCTGATACCTCCGATGGCCTGCAGGTTGAGCATCTGGGGAATATATTCCCCCTGATGCTCGGCGCTCATGTCCGGCAATCCGACATGAACCATCAGTCCCTGCCACTCCTGCTCGCTGCCACGGGGCAGCTCGGACGGTTCGGGCAATTCTGCGCCTTTCGGCAGCAGCAGCAGCGCATGCTCGGCCGCTACCGGTATGACTATGCCACCCTGCCAGAGGTTGCCGTCGCCAACCTGATGATTGAGCCAGTGGGATAGACCTTCGCCGGCCAGGCCGAATACCTGCCAGTGATGGCTGACGTCTTCCACCTCGGTATTGGCGAAGACGGCGAATTTTTTCAGCTCCGGCAGCTGACGCTCGACCAGTGACTGGTTGAGCACCAGCAGTAGCTGCTCACCCAGGTTCGCCAGCCAGAACGACGCCCATAGCTTGCCTTTGCTGTCGCAATGGCCGCCCGGGGTGGCGTCACCGGGGCTTAGTTTGTTGACGTCGCAGGTGACCTGACCCTGCAGGTATTTGGTTCTGTCTGCGCCGGTCAGGCCGATCACGGCCCTGTCGGTCAGGGGGTAAAGCACGGGAGAAGAAGCAAGAGTTAACACGGGGGACGCTCCCTTGATTGGTTATCAATAAATTAAGTGTGACCTTCATGGTAAAGATGGCCAACACATTTGTCAGTACTCATTCGACCTTATACCATGGGCTTTGTTTTATTTTTTGGAAGCCACCATGCTCAAATCCTCCGATAAACCCCGTCTTGTCTGGGCCTGCCGTCGTGGCATGCTGGAACTGGACGTGATTCTGGCGCCCTTTGTCGAGCACGAGTACGACGGGCTGAGCGAAGAACACAAAGCCGTGTTCCGGCGCCTGCTGGAATGTGATGACCCGGACCTGTTCGCCTGGTTAATGGGCCATCAGCGCTCCCATGATGCGGCACTGCAGGCCATGGTGGAATATATTCTTGAGCGTAACCAGGTTCGCAATCAGCGCTGAACCGTCTCGGTTTCATCGCTGTTATCTACTGGCGGCGGCCACCGCCTTGTGGTTGCCGGCCAGCCTGTTGCTGAGCGCCGACCGGCTGCCCTGGTTTGCGCCCGGCTGGTTGCTGGTGTCGGCCCTGCTGTGGGTGCGCGGAGCCGGTTATCGGCTCCAGGGGGAATACAACAACGGCGTGCTCAGCCTGAACGGGCGCAGCGGCGTCTTGTCGCGATACAGCCGGGCCGGGCCCGGCTTTTTATTGCTGGTGCTGAAAGACGACCCCTGGCCGCCGTTGTGGCTGTTTCAGGATGCGGTACCCGAGTCGGTATTCCGGCGCCTGTCGCAGAAGGTGCTGCTGGCTCGTTAGTACCTTAGTCACCCATATAGTTGGTCGGCACCATGATGGTCGGCTTGGGATCCGCCAGCTGCTCCGGGTAATCCAGAGTGTAATGCAGGCCGCGAGATTCCTTGCGCTCCATCGCCGAACGGACTATCAGTTCGGCCACCTGGACCAGGTTACGCAGCTCCAGCAGGTTGTTGCTGACCCGGAAATTGGCGTAATACTCCTGAATTTCCTGCTGCAACAGATCGATGCGACGCTTGGCTCGTTCCAGTCGCTTGTCGGACCGGACTATGCCGACGTAGTCCCAC
>JBFGZI010000153.1:0-5747 GCA_041586855.1 Oceanisphaera sp.
GAATGTCTCGTTACGTCAGCAGCTGGAAGCACTGATGAAGGGACTGAAGGGAGAGGTATTCTATCCGCGTAACGAATACTGTACCGACAACGGGGCCATGATTGCCTTCGCCGGTCTGCAACGGCTGAAAGCCGGTGAGACAGAGCCGCTGGCGGTGCGGGCCCGACCGCGCTGGCCGCTGGACGAATTGCCTCCGGTGGAATAATTGTGAGGGGGGGAAGGGTGAGGCGTGAGGGGAAGCCAGCACTCCTCACCGAGTCATTCCTCACGGTTTCCCTTGAACTTGTCCAGAATCGGCGTTTCCTGATGGTGATAGAGCCGGCTGATATTACGGTGATGGCGCAGTATGATCAGGCAGGAGAGCAGAGCCACCGCCAGGGTATATTCCGGTTTGATGAAATAGACATAGAGCGGTGCCAGCAACGCGGTAATGAGCGAGGCCAGCGAAGAGTAGCCAAACAGTCCCAGACTGACCAGCCAGGTCAGCAGCAGCAGCCCGGTCATGTCCATGCCCAGTGGCAGCAGGGTGCCGAGTGCCGTGGCCACGCCCTTGCCGCCGCGAAAGTGAAAAAACAGCGGGAACATGTGGCCCAGGCAGGCGGCCATGCCAATCAATGCCAGATACAGCGGGCTGATATGCAGAAACCAGCCCAGATACACGGGCAAGGTGCCCTTGAGAATATCGAGCAGCAGTACCCAGACTGCGGCACTGCGGTTGCCGGTTCGTAGCACATTGGTGGCGCCGGGGTTACCCGAGCCATACTGACGGGGATCCGGCAGGCGGTAAAGACGAGAGATCAGCACGGCGCTGGAGATGGACCCCCCCAGGTAGGCAAGCATGATCATAAAGAGGGTGAGGGCCGTCATTCTCGGTTTATACCTCGGGGTCAATCCGTTACTATTGCGCGCCTGAGCCGGGCTACTGACTGAGCTGGCAGGACCAGCGGAACCCGGTCGCCGAAGATAACCACAGCTTAACAGAAGATAGAGACGATGGATAAAGTGTTTGTACAAGGCCTGGAGGTGCTGACCACCATAGGCGCTTATGAGTGGGAAAAGAGCATAAAACAAAAGATTCGCTTCGATCTGGAGATGAGACATGACAACCGGCCGGCGGCGCTGGACGATGATCTCGATAAGGCACTCGATTATGCCGCTCTGTCCCAGAAAGTGATGCATCACGCCGAACAGAATCATGTGGAGCTGGTCGAAACCATGGCCGAACAGGTAGCTCAGCTGATCCTGGCGGAGTTTCCGGTTCACTCGGTGAAAGTCAGGTTGACCAAGCCGGATGCGGTGGCCAATGCCGCCGGGGTTGGAGTGGAAATAGAACGTTTTGCCCACGGCAGCTGCATTAGTTGAGACGTCATTAAAGCGTCATTGAATATTGCTAGTCTGCGGACGTAACCGATTAAAGGAATAGCAAGATGGAAGTGCACGTCATACTGCTCGCCCTCATTCAGGGATTTACCGAGTTTCTTCCCATTTCCAGCTCGGCGCATCTTATCCTGCCCTCGGTGTTGCTGGGCTGGCGCGATCAGGGGATGGCCTTTGACGTAGCGGTGCATCTGGGCAGCCTGCTGGCGGTGCTGTATTACTTCCGCAAGGAAGTGGTCACCCTGACCCGGGCCTGGTCCCGCTCGTTACGCGGAAAAGGACACAATGCCGAATCGCGGCTGGCCTGGAGCATAGTGCTGGCGACGATTCCTGCCTGTGTGGTAGGGGCGCTGTTTGGCGGTGTGATTGCCGAATACCTGCGTTCCGGTTGGGTGATTGCGACGGCCACTGTGGTGTTTGGTTTATTGCTGTGGGGCGCAGACAAGATGGCGCAACTGCACAAAGACGAATATCAGACCGGCTGGCGGGGCGCCTTGCTGTTGGGATGCGCCCAGGCACTGGCCCTGATCCCGGGCACCTCGCGCAGCGGCATTACCCTGACCGCCGGCCTGATGCTGGGCATGACCCGGGCCGCCGCCGCCCGTTTCTCCTTTCTGATGTCCATCCCTATCATCTTTCTGGCCGGCAGCCACCAGGCGACCGGCTTAATCGGCTCCGGCCTGGCTATGCCCTGGTCGGCCATCATCCTGGGCGTGGTGGTGTCTTTTGCCAGCGCCCTGGCCTGTATTCATCTTTTTCTCGCCCTGCTCAACCGTATCGGTGTCATGCCCTTTGTGCTGTATCGGCTGGGACTGGGCGCAGTCCTGTTCTGGGTAATGGCCGGGCAACTTTAAGCCAACCACAACTTGAGTTGCAGTAGGCGGGCGGCAGCAATGGCCTCGCCGATGGCCGGGCCTTTCAAGCCCTGGGCTACAAAAGGCGCGGCGGTAATGGTTCTCAGCTCGCACAGCCATTGCCACAGCCGTTCCCGCTGTGGGTAAGGGCGTTGCTCGAAGCCGGTTCTGCCCTGCAAGTCCGACTGGGCACACAAGAGTAACTGGGCGAAACGATCGGGTTTGCGCCAGGCATCGGTCTGCTGGAACAACATCAATATCGTCTCGGCTTGCTCCGGAGCTGGCTCGACCATCCGATGCAGGCAGATATGCCAGCGGCTCATGAGTATGGCCAGCTCCCTGTGCTCGGTAGGCACCTTGAAGCGTGCGCACAGCGCTTCTATCGGTGCTATACCCAGCTCGCCATGATCGTGATGACTGGGCCACTTGTCCGATGGGGTCAGCGCCTTGCCGAAATCATGGCAGAGGGCGGCAAAGCGGCAGGGAAGCCCGGCACCCAGCTCGGCGGCGCGTTTGAGCACCATCATGGTATGCAGGCCGGTATCGATTTCCGGGTGCCACTGTTTCGGGCCGGGCACACCGAACAGGGCATCCACTTCCGGAAACAGCACCTTGAGCGCATCACACTGACGCAACACCTCGAAAAATATCTGGGGGTTGTCGCTGGCCAGGGCCTTTTCGGTCTCCTTCCAGACCCGCTCCGGTGTCAGGGTCGTGAGCTCACCGCTGGCGGCCATCTGTTGCATCAGGACCCGGGTTTCGTCGGCCACGGTAAAGCCCTGGCCGTGAAAGCGAGCGGCAAAGCGGGCCACCCGCAATACCCGCAACGGATCTTCACCGAAGGCATCGGACACATGACGCAGCACTCTGGCCTCGATATCGGCCACGCCGTCGTAGGGATCATGCAGCGTACCCTGCTGGTCCCGGGCGATGGCATTGATGGTCAGGTCCCGGCGCATCAGGTCTTCTTTCAGCGTCACCTCGGGGCCAAAATCGCAGATAAAGCCGGTATAGCCAGCACCCGCCTTGCGCTCGGTGCGCGCAAGGGCGTATTCATCCTTGCTTTTGGGATGCAGGAACACGGGGAAGTCCTTGCCGACTTGCTGATAGCCCTGTTGCAACAGCTGCTCGGGCAGGGCACCGACCACCACGTAGTCGCGATCGTATACAGTCAAGCCCAGCAGCTCATCCCGCACAGCCCCCCCCACTAGATAAACTTCCAACGGTTATTCCTCAATCGGATGGTACGCCTTCAGTGAGCACCCGCAGACGCCGCATAGACTCTGGGTTGCTGTTGATAGGGCAAGTGTATCAAGTTGAGTCGATAGTGCCGAGCCTGTTCTACCGCCAGCAGGGTGGGCGCGCTCAGGGTGAGCAGGGTGGGGTTCTGTGTGCGTATCATTTTCAAAATCAGCTCTATGCTGCAACGGCTGGTCACCAATATCATGCCATTTGGCGGGCTGTGCTGCCGGTGCTGCCAGCCCAGTAGCTTATCGAGAGCATTATGGCGACCGACATCTTCACTGGCATGTTGTATCTGACCGCGTTCATCGGCAAAAAAAGCGGCGTGCAGGGCGCCACAGTCTCGATTAAGTACTTGCCAGTCAGGCAGTTGGGCGCGGAGCCCCATCAGTGCCTCGGTGCAGGGTTGCGGGCTTACCGGCAAGGGGGGCAGGATAGGCAAGGCGGCTTGCAGGGATGCTATGCCACAGAGGCCACAACCGGTACGGCCAGCCAGATTGCGCCTTTGCTCCTGCCAGGGCTGATGGCAGCGGTTGGCCAGGGTGACGTTGGCGATGATGGCGTTTTGCTGGCGAACAAACTCGAGATCATGAATATCTCTGTGATGCTGGATAATGCCTTCCGTCAACAGGAAGCCGATAATAAAGGTCTCCAGCTGATAGGGGGTGACCATCATGACCGCATGATTAATGCCATTGAGGGTAATGGCTAACGGGACTTCATTGGCCAGGGTGTGCGCTGTGCCTTCCTGGGTGTTGACGAGCTGGCTGGGCGCCAGGTCGTCAAAGATAGCATCGTCCATCAAATCGTCCTGTGCCACAAGGTGACTCGCAATGAGCATTGGTACCAGGGGGGTATGTTATGGCGGAAAGTAGTAGGAGTCGAACCTACCCGGGAGCGTCTGACGCCCCCAACAGGGTTTGAAGCCCTGCCGTACCACCGGATACGATCACTTTCCATTTCTTTAACATTGCCAACATAAAGCTAACTTGTAAACAGCATATTATCTGGACGGATGAAATGCTTGTCCTGCAGGCGTCGGCTATAGCCAATTCGTTGAAAGAACTCGAGTATTTGCAGGGTTCTTTTTCTCCCCAGCCCCAGTTCATCTCTCAGCTCGGCGGCTCTGACCCCCTGGTCCCGGGGATACTGGCGCAAGAGTTGAGCGACTTGTTCAATATGCTGATGATGATAGAGCAGGTCGTGCTGGACCTGATAAAGCTGGCCGTGCTGCACCAGCTTGCGGCCAAGTTGACGAATGTCCTGCTCGGGAACGTCCAGCAGAGTCGCTATCTCTCGCACCCAGGGAGGATCATAGCGCCCCTGGTGGGACAAATTCAGGATTTGCTCCGCCAGGAGCTGCTCTTGTTCACTGAAGCTGACGGTGTGCCGGGGGAGGTGATACCAGGCCCCCTTAACCATGAGGCGCTGCTGTTGCACCAGAGTGTGTAATGCACTCTGCCACAGCGATAACGGCATGGCGGGATCTGTCATGCGGCGCAACCGGGAAGCCCCGACACCTGGCTCATCGGGATAGCGTTGGTGGGCCTGCTCCAGTGTGGTTTCAATCTGCTGCAGCAGAGGTTGCCATACCCCTTGATGAATGAGCACCGCTACTTGCTTGCTCGTGGCCGGCTTAAGCCACACTGATTCTGCGGGAAGGGCAGATTGCTCTATCTCTCCCTTGACCAGGCGCTGCAAGTCCGGGTAGGCGATGCCATAAGGGGCCTGCTGCAGCAAGGGGGGAAGGCTCTGGCTGGTCAGGTAGTCGGCAATGGCCGCCAGCCAGGCCAGACGAGCGGGGGAGCGACGTTTTCTATCCGGGCCGTTGGCATCCAGCACGCGCCCACCCCCTAAGGTGTGTCTGGCCTGGGCGTTGCGAATAATAAAGCGATCACCGGGCATGGCACACAGGGGGCGCTCGAAGACCAGTTGCGCCAGGGTCTGTTGCCCCCCGCGCACCGACTCCTGAACGAGCGGAACCAAATGCGCCATGACATGGGCCGCTCCTATATGCACATGCAAGGGGGTCCAGGTGGTTAGCGGCTGAGCCAGATTGGCGAGCAGTTTCAGCTCGACATCCATGCGCATTGAGGGGGCAAAACAGCGCTCGTCGGCCAGCCAGTCGCCGCGGTTGACCGCCTCTTTGGCGATATTGGCGATATTGAAGGCACAGCGCTGGCCGGCATGGGCGCGGGTATCTGGCCTGTTTTGCGCATGAATGCTGCGCACCCTTATGGGCGTATTGGCGGGCATCAAGCGTAACCTGATATC